>NZ_BBUX01000049.1:0-45557 GCF_000974725.1 Methylobacterium sp. ME121 | reverse complement strand
TCTCCTGACCGGCGCCGCCTCGGCCGCCGACCTGCCGCGCCGCGCCGCCCCGCCGCCGGTGTTCACCCCCGTCCCGGTCTTCACCTGGACCGGCGCCTACTTCGGTATCAACGCCGGCTACGCCTTCGACGCCAGCAGCAACAACACCAACAGCTTCGGCGTGCCCGCCCCCTACGGCAACGGCACCACCGCCTTCTTCAGCCAGCGCAACCAGGAAGGCTTCACCGGCGGTGGCCAGGTTGGCTACAACTTCCAGTTCACCCCCGGCTCCGGCATCGTCGTCGGTGTCGAGGCCGACGCCCAGTACCTCGACTTCGGCCGCAGCCGGAACAACGCCTTCCTCGTCGGCCCGCTCGCTCCCGGCTACTACGTGACCGACCCGCGCGGCCTCTCCAGCCTCGACTTCTTCGGCACCGTGCGCGGCCGCGTCGGTTACGCCTTCGACCGCGTGCTGTTCTACGGCACCGGCGGCTTCGCCTACGGCTCGGGCAGCGCCGACCGCTCCTTCGGCGGCTTCGCCGGCAACGACAGCTTCCGCACCGGCTACGCCGTCGGCGGCGGCATCGAGTACGCCCTGCCCACCGACTCGTTCCTGAACTTCTTCCGTTCGAACGCCGTGACGCTCAAGGTCGAAGGCCTGTACGTCAACCTCGACCGCAACACCCGCAACCAGGGTGCGTTCGTCATCAACGCCGCCAACAACTTCCCGGTGGTGTACAACAACATCGGCCGCCGCGACGACGAGTTCGCCGTCATCCGCGCCGGCCTGAACTACAAGTTCGGCTCGTACTGAGAAGCCCGCGCGTCGGTGCCCCCCGCGCCGCGGGGGGCTGCGTCCCGCTCACCGGGATGGCGCGCGAGCCTCTGGACAGGCCGCACCCTCTCTCGACCTGAGCATCCCCAGCCCGATCAAACTGGCCGCTTGAGCCGAGGAGCGTCCCGGGAGCCATTCCCGGGACGTCTTGCGTCGGGGCGACGGCCCGCCGCGCCACGCCTCAGGCGTGGACCGCGTGCTCCAGCTGCGCCTTCGACATCCGCGACCGGCCGGGCACGTTCTGCGCCCGGGCCTTGCGCATGAGTTCGGCCTTCGTCGTCTCCGTCTTTCCGCCCCCCTTGCCGCTCCCCTTGCTGCCGCCCCTGCCGGACGCCTTGGCGGACTTGCCGTCCTCGCGCGCCGCGGCGGCCTTCTCGGCGGCCGCCTTCGGCTGCTTCGAGAACTGTTTGCCCTTCCGGGTATCGGCGCGCTTCTTGGCCGTGCTGGCGGCGTATTCCTCGTCGGTCAGGCTCTCGCGGGCCTTCTTGGGCAGGTAGCGCTCGCCGGTCTTGCCGCTCTCCTTGCCCGACTTCGTGCCCCATTCCTCGTCGGTCCACTGCTGGAGATGGTTGTCGGCCGCCTTCTTGCCGGCGTAGCCGCCACCTTCCTTCTTGTATTCGGCAGTCGCGATCTGCGCCTTGCGCGCCGACCACTGACCAGGCTTCCCGCCCTTCTCGGACTTCGTGACCCGCGTCTTCACCTTGTCCCAGAGTTTGGGGTCGGTCTTCTTGGCGGTTCCTGACATCGGCGCCTCGTGAAAAAGATTTGGCAGACAACACGAGCCCCGCGGCCGTGTTCCTGCGGCGCGTTCGCCCAATGCGCGCCGCCCCGCACGCGAGGCCCGCTGCCGCCGCGACCGGGGCGCCGGATACGCCGGGCGCCTGACGGGTTGGCCCTCAGGGGATCGGCCGCGTGGTCCGATCCGCCGGGGGCTCCGTCGCGGCACGCGGCGGCGCCCGGAAACCAGGTCCATCGCGAGGGATGCAGCATGGCCGACGCGCCGGACGACACCCAGGCCGAGCGGATGCCGCGCGGCGAACCGGAGCGCGCGGGCTTAGCCGAGAGCCCCCGCGACACCGCCACCGGCACGGTCAGGCCGCAGGACGGCCCGATGGAGCGGGCCGGCACCGAGAAGGCGGAGGCGCGCCGGGGCGGGACCAGCCTCGGCGCGGAGCGCGACCGGCCGGGCGGCGGGCGCTGAGCGCCGCCGACGAGACAGCCCACGAGAGAGGAAGACGCAGCATGCGGATCCGGCACAAGCCCCTGCGCGAGCAGGTGATCGTCATCACCGGCGCCTCCAGCGGGATCGGCCTCGCCACGGCCCGGGCGGCCGCTCGCCGCGGCGCCCGCGTCGTGCTGGCGGCCCGGAACGGCGCCGCCCTCGAGGACATCGTCCGCGACATCCAGGAGCGCGGCGGCGAGGCCCGGGCCGTGGTGACCGACGTGTCCCGCCGCGAGGATGTCGAGGCGCTGGCCGCCGAGACCGTGCGCGCCTACGGCGGCTTCGACACCTGGGTCAACAACGCCGGTCTCTCGATCTTCGGCCGCCTCGAGGAGGTCTCGGACGCGGATCACCGCCGGCTGTTCGACGTCAATTTCTGGGGGATCGTCTACGGGTCGACCGTGGCGCTGCAGCACCTGAAGAAGGCCGGCGGCGCGCTGATCAACCTGGGCTCCGTCGCGTCCGACCTCGCCTTGCCGATCCAGGGCATGTACTCCGCCTCCAAGCACGCGATCAAAGGCTTCACGGACGCGCTCCGGATGGAGCTTCAGGAGGAGGGTGCCCCGGTCTCGGTGACGCTCATCAAGCCGGCCTCGATCGACACGCCGTTCCCCGAGCATGCCCGGAACTACATGGCGCAGGCGCCCAAGCTGCCGCCACCGGTCTACGCCCCCGCGGACGTCGCGGAGGCCATCCTGTACGCCGCGGAGCACGGCCCCCGCGACCTCTATGTCGGCGGCGGCGGCAAGCTGATGAGCGCGATGCGCAAGCGGGTGCCCGCGGTGACCGACTGGATGGGCGCGCAGGTGATGTCGCGGAGCCAGACCGCGGGCGTGGCCGGCAGGCAGCGGGACGGCGCCCTCCACGCGGCCGGCCGCGACGGCGCCGTGCGGGGCGGCTCGCCCCACCACGTCATGCGCAGCGCCTACACCCGGGCCTCGATCAACCCGGCCCTGACCGGGATCCTGCTGGCGGGGGCCACGGCCGCCGCGGCCGCGCTCCTGGGCCGTGCCGACCGCCGCTAGGACGCCGCTAGGACGCCGCTGCGGCGCCCGCTCCCGTGCGGGCGCCGGCCGGACTGTTTGTTTCTAGACGATGATAGCGGAGGTCAGCCCACATTCAGGCCCGAAGACCATCCTAGCCGGGTCTTGCGCCGGGCCGAACCGGCGCGAAACCGAGCAGAAGGTCTGATGATGATGCACGTGAAGATGATCGCGGCCGCCGCGGCTGTCGTCGGCGGCCTCGGCCTGGCCTCCGCCGGCGCGGCGCCCCTGGCGCCCGCCGGCGCCGATACGATCACCGGCCCCGCCGCGGTCAGCACGGTCGCGTTCGGCTGCGGCCCGGGCTGGGCGCCCGGCCCGTACGGACGCTGCCGGCCGATGTACCGGCGGCCGCGCTTCTACGGCCCGCGCTGCTTCTTCCGTCCGACCCCGTGGGGTCCGCGGCGCATCTGCCGCTAGGGACCCGCAAGCACGCGTCCCGGCGCGAGGGTCCGGCGCCGAACCGTGACACGGCCCGCGGGTTGATCCAGGGGCAGGCCCCGTCTCCGAGGAGGCGGCGGCCTGCCCCTTCCCGTTGGCGGCGCGGCGGGCGGGATCGGGCGGCGGGACGGCGCGTCCGCCCCCCATCCGTTCCGGCCTCCGGCGGTGCCGGGGACCCCACGCCCGGGACCGCGCACGGTCCCGCTCCGGTTGGACATGACCATGGCCCAGGATCAGAGCGGCGGCGCGAACCCCACGGCGGCGGAGCGGGCGGCGGCCGAGCGCGTCGCCCGCAAACGCCTCGGCCCGGACGGCTGCCCGGAGCCGGGGCCCGACCCCCGATCGCCGACCGGACAGGCCAGCGGGATGAAGGCCGCGGGGCCGGACCGCCGGGCCGCCGTCCGGCCCCGCGGCGGCCGCTAGCGGCGCCCGACGGGCCGAGACGCTCTCCGAGAAGCGCGCGAACGTGCTCGTGCCCGGCCGCGGGAATAAAGCCCGCCGCCGCCCGGTTCCCGATTGTGTGGCACAAGGCTGCAGGCAGGAGCACCAGGGCGGGACCCCATGGCTTCGCAGGCTCTCGACGGGCCGGGCCCGGCCCGGCCGCCGGCATGACGACCCTGGCGCGGGCGCGCTTCAGCCAGCTCGTTCTCCCGCGCCTGGACGAGGGCTACCGGCTCGCGCACTGGCTCACCGGCAACGCCACCGACGCCGAGGACGTGATGCAGGAGGCGTGTCTGCGCGCCTACCGGGCGATCGAGGGGTTCGCCGAGGGCAATGCCCGGGCGTGGTTCCTGACCATCGTCCGCAACACCGGCTATTCCTGGCTGCAACGGCACCGGCCGCGGGCGGTGGTCTTCGCCGACGACCTCGCCCCCGAGGCCCGCGCCGAGCTGGAGATCGGGGGCGCCCTGACCGAGGCTCCGGAGACGCCCGAGGCGACCCTCATCGCCCGCGACGATGCGGGGCAGCTCGCCCGGGCCGTCGAGGCCCTGCCGGTGGCCTTCCGCGAGGCGCTGGTCCTGCGCGAGTACCACGGCCTCAGCTACCGGGAGATCGCCACGGTGACGGGGGTCCCGATCGGGACCGTGATGTCGCGCCTCGGCCGCGCGCGGCAGCACCTGCTTGCACGGCTCGCGAGGGACGGGCGATGACCGACGACGAGACCCTCCTGCTCCTCAGCGCCTACGCGGACGGCGAGCTGTCGCCCGGCGAGGTCCTGGCCATGGAGCGCCGTCTCGCGGCGGACCCCGATGCGCGGGCCCTGGCGGAGCGCCTCCGCACCCTGTCCGGCACCCTGCGCGAGACCCTCGCGGGGCCGCCCGCCCCGGAATCCCTGCGGGCGCGCGTGGTCGAGCAGGTCGGCTTCTCCGACCCGCCCCCGTCCCGCGGCCGCTTCGGAGGCGCGCTCGGGTCCTGGCCCGAGACCTGGCTCGAATCCTGGCTCAAGTCCTGGCGCGGATCCCGGCAGGCACTGGCCGCGACGCTGCTCGTCGGTCTCGTCGGCGGGGCCGCGCTCGGCGGCGGGGCCGTCTATCTCGACCGCCCCGGCGGCGCCCCGGATACCGGCGCGGCCGTGCTCGCCGGCCATCTCCGCGGCCTCGCGGCCCCCCAGCCCTTCGACATCGCCTCCTCGGACCGGCACGTGGTGAAGCCCTGGTTCAACGGCCGGACCACCCTCGCGCCCGAGGCGCCGGACCTGTCCGACAAGGGCTTCCCGCTGGTCGGCGGCCGGGTCGACATCGTCGGCGGCGCGCCCGTGCCGACGCTGGTCTATCGCCGCGACCGGCACGTCATCAGCGTCACGGTGATCCCGGCCGCCGACGGTCCCGGGGCCGGCGAGGAGCGGCGCGACGGCTCGACGATCGAGCGCTGGCGCCTCGGCGACCTCACCTACTGGGCGGTCTCGGATCTCAACCGGCGCGACCTGCGCGCCTTCGTCGACCTGTTCCAGTCCCGGACCGGGGCCCCGCCCGGATAAGGCGGGAATAACGGCCGTCAATGCCGGGTTATTACTGATATCGTGATGTCGATCCGGCGAGGATCCCAGCGTGATCAGTCAATCACACCTGAACACCCGCAGAGCCGAAGCACGATCCGAGATCGGCCCCGCGCCGGAGCGGCGGTCCCAGGCCGGCGCCGCCCCGGCCTTCCCGGACCCGTCCCTCGTGGAGGCGGCGCTCCATCTCCTGGCTGAGCATCTCGAGCAGGGGCTGGCGGTGACCGACCGGTACGGGCGGGCCCATTTCCTGAACCGCGCCGCGCTTGCCTTCGTCGCGCGCGGCCTGCTGTGCCTCGAGCAGGGCGGCCTGCGCGGCGCGGCGCCCGAGGACAGCGCGGCGCTGCGCCGGGTCATCGCCCGCTGCGCCGCCGGCCATCGCGGCGGCTCGGTGCGCCTGGAGGGCGCGGGCGGCACGCTCCTGGTCGCCGCCTCGGCGCTTCCCGGCACGGTCGCCGAGGGCGCGGTTCTCCTGCGCCTCACGGACCCCGGGACGCCGCGCCTGCCGGATCCCGGCGTTCTCCAGGACCAATTCGGCTTCACGCCCGCGGAGGCGGCCCTGGCCGTCGACATCCTGGCCGGGAACGACCTCGCGGCGAGCGCGACGCGCCGCCGGATCACGCGGAACACGGCGCGCGTGCACCTGCGCCACCTGTTCGAGAAGACGGGGACGCGCCGCCAGGCCGAGCTCGTGCGGCTGCTCCTGCTGTGCCCGCAGCCGATCGCGGACGCTTAGCGCGATCCGGCAAAAATATTCGCGCCGCGAGCCACGATTAATCCGAACGGAGGATGCGCACAGTCCACGACAAAGCGACGCTGATCCGGCCGATCGTGGACGAAACACGGATCTCTCGGCGCAACGGAGACTGGATCATGATCCTCTCGTTCCTGAAATCTGCCCGAAAGAGCCGCATCGCGGCGCGAAATCTTCGCATTTTGTCGGCCCTCGACGACGAGATGCTGAGCGACATCGGCCTCGACCGGCGCACGCTCCGCGCCTTCTGCGAGAACGGCTGCTCGCACGTGCCGCCGCCGCCGAGCCAGGCCGAGGCGCCCCGGGTCGTCGCGATGCCCGGAGCGCTCGGGATCGCCTTCCGCTGAACGCCCGCCGCACCGCCCGCCGCGACGCCCCAGGCCCGGCCCGAACGCTCAGATCTCGACGCAGATCTTGCCGAAGTGGCGGTTGCTCTCCTGGTGGCGGAACGCCGCGACGAGGTCGTCGAGGGGGAAGCGGCGGTCGATGACCGGCCGCAGCCCGCAGGCGTCGATGCCGCGGATCATCTCGATCTGGTGGCGCCGGCTGCCGACCAGCACGCCCTGCAGCCGGATCTGCTTCAGGAGCGCCGGCACCAGCGGCAGCTCGCCCGCGACGCCCGAGAGGATACCGATCACCGAGATGTGGCCGGCGACCCGCACGGCGGCCATGGACTGCTCCAGCGTCGCCGGCCCGCCGACGTCGAGGACGTGGTCGACGCCGCGCCCGTCGGTCAGGCGCCGGGCGGTCTCGCCCCAGGCTGGGTCGGCGCGGTAGTTGATGACGTGGTCGGCGCCGAGCCCGCGCAGGCGCTCCAGCTTGGCGTCGCTGGAGGAGGTGGCGATCACCGTGGCGCCCGCCGCCTTGGCGAATTGCAGGCCGAACAGCGACACGCCGCCGGTCCCCTGCACCAGCACCACGTCGCCGCTCTTCAGGCCGGCATCGGCGTGCAGTGCCCGCCACGCGGTCAGCGCGGCGGTGGTGAGCGTCGCCGCCTCGGCGTGGTCCCAGCCCTTCGGGGCGCGGGTGAAGGCGGTGGCGGGCGCGGTGACGCGCGCGCGGGCGTAGCCGTCGACCCCGTCGCCCGGCACGGTGGCGAAGCCCTCGACGAGCGGGGTGCCCTCCAGCCAGGTCGGGAAGAACGTGCTGACCACCCGGTCGCCCACGGCGAATTCGGTCATGCCCGGCCCCACGGCCTCGACCTCGCCGGCGCCGTCGGACATCGGGATGCGCGGCTCGCTCGGCCCCCACATCCCGCTGACCACCGCGTAGTCGTGGTAGTTGAGGGAGTTCGCCCGCAGGCGGACGGTGATCGCGCCGGGCCCGGGCTCCGGCACGGGCCGCTCGCCGAAGGTCACCTTGTCGAAGCCGCCGCCGGGCTGGACGATGACGGCACGGGCTGTCGATCCGGTCATGACGCACCTGTCGCTCCGCGGCCTCGGCCGCCGGGGTGGACACTGGCAGGCCCGGCGCGCCGCGTCGAGACGACGGAGCGGAGCAGTCCGCCGCGGGTGCGGGGGAGGGACCCGCGACAGGGGCCCGCGACAGGGGCCCGCCACCGGCGTCCGCAGCCCTTCCCGCCCTTGCCGCTGTGCCGCGCCGGCGCCAAGGTCACGGATCGCATCCCGTCCGTGGAAGGAGGACACACCGTGTCGACCGAGCGCGTCGTTCTGACCGAAAGCATAGCGCCGACGGCGTCCAAGATCTTCACCCAGGCCGGGATCGGCGCCATCCGGCAACTGCCGCGCGCGGTCAGCCCCGAGGATGCCCGCGATCTGGCCGACGTCACCGTCCTCGGCATCCGCTCGCGCACGCAGGTCACCGCCGCGCTTCTCGACGCCCTGCCCGATCTCGCCGCCATCGGCTGCTTCAGCGTCGGGACCAACCAGGTCGACCTCGAGACGGCGCGCGCCCGCGGCCTGCCGGTCTTCAACGCGCCGTTCTCGAACACGCGCAGCGTCGCCGAACTCACGATCGGCGAGATCGTGATGCTGCTCCGGCGCATCCTGCCGCGCTCGGAATCCGCCCATGCCGGCGGCTGGGACAAGTCGGCCACCGGCGCCTTCGAGGTGCGCGGCAAGACCCTCGGGATCGTCGGCTACGGCAATATCGGCGCGCAGCTCTCGAACCTCGCCGAGGCGATGGGCATGCGCGTCATCTTCTACGATCTCACCGACAAGCTGCGCCACGGGAACACCGAGCCGGCCGAGAGCTTCGAGGCCCTGCTCGCCGCCAGCGACGTGGTCAGCCTGCACGTCCCGGAGACACCGCTGACCCACGGGCTGATGGGCGCGGAGCGGATCCGCGCGATGAAGCCGGGCGCCTACCTGATCAACAACAGCCGCGGCACGGTCGTGGACCTGGACGCCCTCGCGGCGGCGCTGCGCGACGGGCATCTCGCCGGGGCCGCGATCGACGTCTTTCCCGTGGAGCCGACGTCCAACGCCGAGCGCTTCGTCTCGCCCCTGCAGGGCCTGCCGAACGTCATCCTCACCCCCCATGTCGGCGGCTCGACCGAGGAGGCCCAGGATCGCATCGGCGCGGAGGTGGCCCGCAAGCTGGTCGACTACATCCAGACCGGCTCGACGCTCGGCGCGGTGAATTTCCCGCAGGTCCAGCTGCCGCCGCGCCTGTCCGGCGCGCGCTTCCTCCACGTGCACCGGAACGTGCCCGGCGTGCTCGGGCAGATCAACGCGATCTTCTCGGGCCGGTCGCTCAACATCGACGCGCAGTACCTGCAGACGGACGGCGAGTTCGGCTACGTCGTGGTGGACGCGTCGGTGCCGCCGGGCGAGGCGGACGGGGTCCTGCACGCGCTGCGGGCCATCGACGGCACCGTGAGGACCCGGCACCTGCGGCCGAAGGCGGGGTAGAGAGCCCGGCCCGCAACGGGGCGCCGGCGCGCGGCCGGCGCCCTCTGCTCAAGGCCGCGGCAGGGTGTGCAGCGCCCTCAGGAAGGCGTCGACATCCGCGCGGGTGTTGTAGAAGGCGAGCGAGGCCCGCACCGACTGGTCGACGCCGAACCGGCGCAGGGCCGGCAGGGCGCAGTGATGGCCCGAGCGCACCGCGATGCCGTGCGCGTCGAGGTGGTGCGCCACCGCCTCGTTCGTCTGCCCCTCGATCACGAAGGACATCACGCTCGCCTTCTCCCGGGCCGTGCCGATCAGGCGCAGGCCCTTCACGTCGGCGAGGCCGCCCTGCGCGTAGTCCAGGAGGTCGTGCTCGTAGGCGGCGATCGCCGGCATGCCGATGCCCGCGAGGTAGTCGAGCGCCGCCCCCAGACCGACCGCCCCGGCGATGTCGGGCGTGCCGGCCTCGAACTTCTCGGGCGCGCCCTTGTAGACGGTCTTCGCGAAGGTGACGTCCTCGATCATGTGGCCGCCGCCCTGCCAGGGCGGCATCGCCTCGAGCAGGTGCGTCTTGCCGTAGAGCGCGCCGATGCCCGTCGGCCCGAACACCTTGTGGCCGGAGAAGACCAGGAAGTCCGCGTCCAGGGACTGCACGTCCAGCGGCATGTGCGGCGAGGATTGCGCCGCGTCGACCAGCACCGGCACCCCGTAGGCGTGGGCGAGCTCGATGATCTCCCGCACCGGGTTCACGGTGCCGAGCGCGTTGGCCACCTGCGTCACCGAGACGATCTTGGTGCGGCCCGACAGGAGCGCCGCGTACTGCTCGAAGATGATCTCGCCGCGGTCGTTCACCGGGATCACCCGGAGCGTCGCCCCGGTCTGCTGCGCCAGCAGCTGCCAGGGCACGATGTTGGCGTGGTGCTCGATGGTCGAGACGATGATCTCGTCGCCCGGGCCGATCTGGGCCCGGCCGTAGGAATTGGCGACGAGGTTGATCGCCTCCGTGGTGCCGCGCAATAAGACGATGTCGTCCTTCGACGGGGCGTTGAGGAAGCGGCGCACCGCCTCGCGGCCGCCCTCGAACAGGTCCGTGGCGCGCGCGGCCAGGGTGTGGGCGGCCCGGTGGATGTTCGAGTTGTGCCGGGCGTAGAACGCCGCGGTCGCGTCGATCACGGCCTGGGGCTTGTGGGTGGTGGCGGCGTTGTCGAGCCAGACCAGCGGGTGGCCGTTGACGCTCTGGTGCAGGGCCGGGAAGTCCCGGCGGACCTGCTCCACATCGAAGGGCGCCGCCACCGGGCTCGATCCCTGGGCGGCGAGGCGCGGCGCCGGACCGGGATAGCGGGTCGGCTCGACCCGTGGGCTCGCCGCCGCCCCGCGGGCCGGCCCGGGGCCGAGAGGCAGGAAGTAGTAGTCGCCAGCCGGCGCTTCGGGCGCCCGGGACCGCCGACCGGTCCGGGCGAGGCTCTCCGGCGCCTCATCGCGGCCGGCCTTCGACGGGTCGGCGGGCACGAGGTCCGGGACGAGGGCGTGCGCGAAGGCGTTGGCGCGGGGGTGGTCGGCGGCGATCTGGCGGTGCAGCTCCGGACCGCCGGGGAGGGCGGCCGCCAGCGCCGGGGCGCCGGCGAGGGAGAAGTCCGGCAGGACGGGGCGCGGGCTCGCGGGGTGGACAGGCGGGATCGCCGCCGCGTCGGGGAACGCCGGGCTCGCGGGTGCGCGGTTCGGCAGGGTCGGGCCGGAGAGGCCCGGCAGGCCGACCGGCGGCGCCCCGAAGGAGCGCGCCGGCAGCGCCGACGCGTCGGGCTGCAGCCCGGCGGGCCGGCCGCCCGCGGGAGCGGAGGGGACGCCCACGGGCGCGCCCGGCAGCGGCGCCCCGCCCGGGCCCTGGGGCAGGCCCTCGAGCGCCTGCGGGACCTGGGGGCCGGCGGGGATCGCCGGCGCGAAGGGCTGGCTCGCGGCCTGCCCCTGCCGGTAGATCTCCCGGGCGAGGCGCCCGACGAGATCCGCGTGGGCCAGCTCGCCCGGGCTCGCCCCGGGCAGCCCGAGGGCGAAGGCCTCAGGCGTAGTCATGGTAGTTGCCCAGCAGCACGTTATCGAGGCGGGCGATCGCGTCCTCGACCAGCACGGCGGCCGAGAAGTAGCGGGTCACGAGGTGCGAGGCGATCGAGTGGTCGTTGGTGCCCATGTAGCGCACCGACAGGCCGGGCTCGATCTCGCCGGTCACGCCCGACTTCTGCAGGCCGACCACGCCCTGCTCGCCCTCGCCGACGCGCAGCAGCAGGATCGCGGTGGTCTCGGCCCCGGTCACCGGGTCGATGTCGATCGGCAGCTTGTCGCTCGGCACCAGCGGCACGCCGCGCCACGTGATGAACGGCGCGCCGAACAGGTGGACGACGACCGGCGGCACGCCGCGGCGGGTCGCCTCCCGGCCGAAGGCCGCGATGGCGCGGGGATGGGCCACGAAGAAGGCGGGCTTCTTCCAGACCAGGGTCAGCAGCTCGTCGAGGTCGTCCGGGGTGGGCGGGCCGCCGCGGGTGGGGATGCGCTGGCGCGGGCCGACCTCGTGGAGCAGGCCGAACTGCGCGTTGTTCAGGAGCTCCCACTCCTCGCGCTCCTTCACGGCGTCGACCGTGAGGCGGATCTGCTCGCGGAGCTGGTCGATCTCGTTGGAGTAGAGGTCGGTGACCCGCGTGTGGGTGTTGAGGATCGTCTGGATGGTCGAGAGGTGGTACTCGCGCGGATCGACCTCGTAGTCGACGAAGGTCGTCGGCAGGCGCGGCTCGCCGGTATGGACCGCCAGCAGCTCGATGCCCTGCTCGCCGTAGGAATTGGTGTGCCCTTTGAGGCGGTCGCGCTCCTCACGGTACTGCGCGATCTTGGCGCGGATCTCCTCGCTCTCCACCGCGGCGGCATCGAGGGTCAGGAGGGTCACGGCCGACAGGGCCTTCACGGCCGGGGCGGGCGCGCTCTCGCCGGCGAGACCGGCATCGCCGAAATAGTCGCCCTTCGTGGCGAGCCCCTGGCGCAGGCGGCCCTTGTAGGGACCCGAGAGGGTCAGCTCGACCGTGCCGTCGGCCACGACCGTGAGGCTGCGGCCCGCGGACCCCTCCTCGTGGATCACCGCGCCGGCCTGGTGCCGGCTCTCGGTGAACTTGGCCGCCAGCGTGGCCAATTCGGCATCGCCCAGCCGGCTGAACAGCGGCACGGCGCGCAGGGAGGACGGGCGGATCACCCGGCCCTTGCCATCCCCCTTGCCATCTCCCTTGCCATCCCCCTTGTCCTCGGCGACGAGATCGATCCGGCCGGGCTTGGCCAGCACGACGGCGCGGCGGTTGACGCGGTAGACCCCGCCCGCAACGTCCACGAAGGGCAGGAGCCGGAGCAGCCAGCGCGGCGTGTTGGCCGCGTTCTGGACCGAGGTGACGGTCGCCGTCGCAAGATTGCGTGCCGCCGTGGCGCTCACGCTCAGACCCGGTCCGCTCATCGTTCGTCCTCACTCCATCCAAGATTGCAGGCGCGCCGCATCGTTCCGTGCGGCGGCGGTGCGCCCCGCAGGTTGTGCGAGGCGGGCGCAAGACGTTTCGATCAAGATCTGACGACGACCGCGACCTGAGCGACCGAGTCGTCAATCAAAGCACGCATTCTCCGCGGCCAGACAGCCATCGTCAGGCCGCTCAACCGGTCTCACGTCATCGCTTCTCCGGCGAGGTCTGGATAAGGTCTGATTCGCCCGATGGTCAACGAAAGGATATCCCTATTTTCCGCGCCTTCTTGGAAGCGGGCGCCCTGGCATGCAAGGCACATAGGACATGATCATCCTCAGACCGTCCGGTCAGAGAATTTCATTTTACTACGCCGCGCGCCGCGGCGGCGGCCGGACGACTTTGTTGTCAGGAATAATCTTTCGCGCGTCTCAGATGCCATCCCCGTAGCCGAAGGACTGGTCCATGCTGAGCGCCGGCTCCTCGCCGACGGGCAGGCGCGAGACGACCCGGGCCGGCACGCCCGCCACGGTCGTGTGGGGCGGCACGTCCTGCAGCACCACCGCGGCGGCCGCGACCTTGGCGCCCGCCCCGACGCGGATGTTGCCCAGCACCTTGGCGCCGACGCTGAGCAGCACCCCGCGCTCGATCTTGGGGTGCCGGTCGCCGCTCTCCTTGCCGTTGCCCCCGAGCGTCACCGACTGGAGGATCGAGACGTCGTCGGCGATCGCCGTGGTCTCGCCGATCACCACGCCGGTGGCGTGGTCGATGAACACCCCCGAGCCGATCCGGGCCGCCGGGTGGATGTCGCAGCCGAACACCTCGGAGATCCGGCTCTGGACGTGCAGCGCCAGGGTCGCCCGGCCCCGGTGCCAGAGCCAGTGGCCGACCCGGTAGGCCTCGAGCGCCGCCAGGCCCTTGTAGAACAGGAACGGGTCGAGGTAGCGGCGGCAGGTCGGGTCGCGCTCGCGGATCGCCACGAGGTCGCGCACCGCGTGGGCGCCGGCCTGCGGGTCGGCCTCGAAGGCCGAGAGGCACAGGTCGCGCATCGACAGACGGGCGAGGTCGCCGTCCCCGAGGCGGTGGGCGAGCCGGTAGGCGAAGGCCTGGGCCAGCGAGCGCTGGTCGAGGATCGTCGCCTGGATGATCCCGGCATAGAGCGGCTCCTCGATCAGGGCCGCCTCGGCCTCGGCGCGCAGGGCCGCCCAGACCTCGGCCTCCCCCGTGCCGCGGCTCGTGATGCGCAGGGGCGGCTGGACCACGGCCATCGTGGCACCCGCGGCGGGCAGGGCGGCGTGATGCATCGGTCGCCGCCGATCACGGCACGGGGCGGAACAGGTCGGGCAGGTAGCGCTCCAGGGTGTCGTGCCCCTGGAACGTCACGTCCACAATCGCCGGGGCGTCGCCCGCGCGGTGGACGCCCACCACCCGGCCCCGGGCGTGCCGCCAGATTCCCAGGATCTCGGCGAGGTCGGGGCGCGCGAACACGACCGCGTCGCCCTGCATCATCGTCCCTGAGGCCATGGTGTCGTTCCCCTTGGATCGGCCGTCTGTGGCGAGCTGATTCTGCCGCCGGGGGCGCCTGTGCCGGGGCCTGCGCCGCCGGCGAGAAGCCTTTTCCGGACACCCCGGCTTGCCGGAGAAGGTTTCGGCCGCGCGGGCCCGAAACCGGAGCATCGTCTTCGCTAAGCCTCTGTCACAGAACGATATTTAAGCATCGCCCCGTCTTTGGCAAGCCCGGTCTCCGGCATGCTCCGGGCGCGGCCAGACCCCGGCCGGCACGGGCCGTCGATCGCGGCCGCGACGCCGGCGCGCCCCCGCCGGCCCCGTGCTTCTGCTCCGCGACGCGGCTTCGACGAACAACCTGCGCTGCAAGTCCTCGCCAATTTGGCAGCACATTCTCGGGACCGCCCCCTACATTGACGGTGTCGACGCGCAGTCGTGTCCCAGTCGTGGCCCAGTCGTGGCCCCGCCGACACGCAGTCGAAGCGGAGCCGAACGGAGGTTTGCCGTGATCGCCAGCAAGGAACGGATCGCCCGGATGATTGCGCCGTGTCTGCCGTGTTGCCGCGTCCAGGAGGAGGAGAGCGCACGACATCAGACACGAGAGGCGACCATCGATGCTGACCTATGACACGACCCGGAACACCCGTCCCGACCTGAGCCCCGAACCGGCCGCCCTCGGCCGAGCCCTGTCCCGGAGCATCCGCTCCCATCCCTCCCACGAACGCGCCGCCCTCGCGAGCGCCCTCGACGACGGCCTGATGCCCGACGAGGTCGCCCGCATCCTCGCCGGTCGCCGGGTGGCGGAGGCTTTCCCGATCCGCTGGGGCGAGAGCCCGGAAGCCTACGCGTCCCGGGCCGTGTCCGAGATGTTCGTCGCCTACCTCCAGTAGGCGCGCCGCTGCCGGCCGCGCCGGCCTCTCCGACCACGAACGATGGGAACCTGTCATGTCGGTCTTCCCCCGCGGGTGGAGGCGCCGGACGGGGACGGCTGCCTGCGCGCTCACCCTGGCGCTCGGTGCCGCCGGCCCGGCCGCGGCCGGACACACGCCGAAGGGCCGCGCCGCGGCCGCCACCGCGGCCGGCGGACCGGACGTCCCGGCCCGGCTCACGGTCGGGCCGGGCGGCCGGGACCTGCGGCTCGCGGGCGATCTCACGGCGGGCGTCGCCGCGCGGGCCGCCGCCATCCTCGCCGCGCACCCGCGGATCGCGCGCATCCATCTCACGAGCGACGGCGGCCTCGTGGAGGAGGGGGCGGCGATCGGGGCGCTCGTGGCGGCGCGGGGGCTCGCCACCTACGTCCCCGACGCCTGCGCCTCGGCCTGCACGCTGATCTTCGTCCGCGGCCGGACGCGCTACCTCGCGACCGGCGCGCGGCTCGGCTTCCACGCGCCCTACGAGATCGGGGCGCGGGGGCGGATGCGCCCGGTGGATTCCGCGCCGGAGCGGGCGGCCTACCGGGCCGCCGGCCTGCCGGCGGCCTTCGTGACGCGGGCGCTGGCGGTGCCCCCGGCCGGGATCTGGATCCCGACGGACGGGGAGCTGCGCGCGGCCGGCATCGTCACCGAGGTCGTCGGAACGGACCGCTTCCCCGACTCGACCCTGGACGCGGATCCGAGCGCGGCCGGGGCGCGGGCCGCGATCCTGCGGAGCCTGCCGATCCTGCGCCGGGCCGAGGCGGCGGGGCTCGCCCCGATCACCCGGTGGTACTGGGACGGCTACGCCGCCGGCCGGCCCGAGGCGGAGGCCGCCGCGGGCCTGAGGCGGATGGCCGCCGGCTACCTTCAGCGGCGCTTCCGGGCGGCCGATGACGGCGTCGTCCGCGCCCTGGGCCAGCGGATCCTGGCGACGCTGGAGCGGGGGAACGCGGCGGCCTGCGGCCTCCTCGCGGCCGGCGACCTCGTGGCGCTCGACGCGCGCCTGCGGGCCGAGCAGCCCGCGTCCCACGGGCTCGCCCCGCTCCTCGCCCGGGCACGGGCCGCGCGGCCGGACGGAGCGGTCTGGGCGGACCCGCCCGCCACGGGCCCGGGCGCCGCGCGGTCGACGGCCGAAGCGGCTTTCCCGTCGGGCGATTGCGCCGCCCGGATCGCCGCGACGCGGCACGCCCTCGACCTGCCGCCCCGCGCGTCGGCTGCCGCGCTGCGGGCGCTGTTCCTCGCGGAGCCGCAGCAGATCCTGGCGAGCCGCGCCGGACCGTAGCGACGCCGCCGACCCTCGACACGCCGCGCCGGCGCCTATCTTCGCACCCGCGGCACGCCCCGGACGGGCGCCGGCCGCGGGGAGACGGGGGTTCGACGGATGCCGGATTATCGCCTGCGCGGGGCGGTCCGCGGCGAGGATGGCGAGATCGGCGCGCCCCGCGTCGACGAGGTGCTCACGGCCGCGGACGCGAAGGAGGCGGTCCGCCTCGCCAACGGCCGCTCGCTGACGATCGAGGACGACGCGGTGAACGCCCTGTGGCTGGTCGACGCCCACGGCACCCTGCTCTGGTCCCTGCGCCGCGCCGACCGGGAGTCCTGACGCAGGCCGGCGCCGTCAGGCGGGCGCGCGGCGGCGCGTCTCCGGCAGCGCCGCGTCGGGCTCATCGGCGCCGCCGAGATACAGGGACCGGACGTCGTCCCGCCCTCGCAGGGACGCGGCGGTGCCGGCGAGCGCGCTGCGGCCGTTCTCCAGCACGACGGCGTGGTGGGCGTGGCGCAGGGCGAGGCGGAGATTCTGCTCGGCCACCAGCAGGGTCAGACCCTCGGCGCGGTTCAGGCCGGCGAGCACCCGGTAGATCTCCTCCACCACGCGGGGGGCGAGTCCCATGGACGGCTCGTCGAGGACGAGCAGCCGCGGCCGCCCCATCAGCGCCCGACCGATCGCCGCCATCTGCTGCTCGCCGCCCGAGAGCAGGCCGGCGGCGACGCCCCGCTTCGCGGCGAGCCGCGGGAACAGGCCGTAGACCCGCTCCAGATCGGCGCGCAGGCCGCCGCGGCCCGAGCCGCGCCCGAGGCCGCCCGCGACGAGGTTCTCCTGGACGCTCAGGCCCCGGAAGCAGTGGCGCCCCTCCAGCACGCCCACGAGCCCGGCGCGGACGAGGGCGTCGGTCCGGGTCCGCGTCGCGTCGCGCCCGTCATAGGCGAGGCGCCCGGCCGTGACCCGGCCGCGCAGGGCCGGCAGCAGGTTCGACACCGCCCGCAGCAGGGTCGTCTTGCCGGCGCCGTTGGCGCCGACCAGGGCGACGATCTCCCCCGCCCGGACCGCGAGGTCGACGCCGTGCAGGGCGTGCACCGCCCCGCCGTAGACGACCTCCAGGGCCTCGACCTCCAGGAGGGTCGGCGCGGCGCTCATCGGGCGCTCACCGGGCGCTCACCGGGCCGCCGCGGCGGCGTGCTTGCCGCCCGCGTCCGCGGCCTCCTCCGCCGCGCAGTCGCGCGGGGTGATGCCGTGCTCCTTGGCGTAGGCGGTCGCGGACGCCTCGATGATCGGGCGCAGGCTCGCCCAGTCGGGGGCGATCCAGTCGGACACCACGGTCCACTTCGCCCCGTCCCATTGCTGGAAGGTGACGCGGCCCTCGCCCTCGTGGTTGGCGCAGGTGACGTTGATCGAGTGGAACAGGCCCTTGGCGCCGAGCGCCGCCACCCGGGCCTCGTCGAGGCGCAGGTGCTCGAAGCCCCAGCGCACCTCGTCGCCGGTGAGCGTGCGCTGGCCGAACTTGCCTTGCGCGATCCGCACCGCCTCGACGTTGAGGATGCCGTTCAGCACCCCGAGATTGTGGTAGACGCTGCCGATGCGTCTCCGGTCGGCGAGGTTGCCGTTGCCGGCCCCGTAGACCTTGCCGACGACCTCCTGGATCACCGGGTAGGCCGTGCCCGAGGCCTGGGTCGTGATGGCGACGTAGCCCTTGGCGGCGTCGCCCGCCGGGATGACGTCCTCCTCCGAGTTCGACCAGACATTGCCGACGATCCGGTCGGCCGGGAAGCCGGTCTTCTGGGCGGTCTTGAGGGCCACCGGATTCATCACGCCCCAGCCGCGCAGCACCACGAAGTCGGGCCGCAGGCGCCGGATCGTGAGCCACTGCGACTGCTGCTCGTTGCCGGGATGGGGCACCTCGATCTGCGCGACGGTGAAGCCGTAGCGCGCGGCGAGCTGCGCGTAGATCGGGATCGTCTCCTTGCCGTAGGGCGAGCCGTGATAGAGCACCGCGACGGTCTTGCCCCTCAGCTTGTCGAGGCCGCCCGCGCGGGTGCCGAGATACTGGATGATGCCGCTCGTCTCGCTGTAGGGGTTGAGCAGCAGCGGGAACACGTAGGGGAAGACGCGCCCGTCGGTGGAATCGGTGCGGCCGTGGTTGATCGTGATCAGCGGCACCTTGTCGGCGGTGATGCGGTCGATCATCGCGTAGGCGATGCCCACCGAGAGCGGGTTCCAGGCGGCGATGCCGGGCCGGGACTTGAGCCGCTCGTAGACCTCGACGCCGCGCTCGACCTCGTACTGGGTCTCGCCCTCGCTCCAGGTGAGCTTGACGCCGTTCACGCCGCCGTCCCGGGCGTTGATCAGGTTCAGGTAGTCGATGAAGCCGCCGAAGAAGCCGGTCCCGCCGGCCGCGTAGGGGCCGACCCGGTAGCTCTGGAGCGGGAAATACTGCTCGTCGGCCCGTCCGGCCCGGGGGGCCGCGCCGGCGAGCACGACGGTGCCGGCGAGGAGCGCGGCGCGAAGGCGGGTCGTCAGGGGCATGGTCGTCCTGGGGTTGGTCAGACGGGAAGGGGGATCAGGCGGCGCGGCGGCCGAGGCGGCGGCCCGCCCGGTCGAGGAGGGCGGCGAGGCCGGCGGGCTCGCGGATCAGCACGGCGACGATCAGGGCGCCGAGCACGATGCGCTGGACCATCTCCAGGGTGCCGGAATCGAACCCGTCGCCCAGGAGCGCCGCGCCGAGGCGCGCGAGGAGCAGGGGCAGCACCACGATGAAGCCCGCGCCCAGGAAGGCGCCGCGCAGGGTGCCCAGGCCGCCGATGATGACGATGAAGAGGATCTGGAAGGAGCGGTCGAGGTTGAACCCCGCCGGCTCGACGGTGCGCAGATACGCGAAGGCCCACAGCGCCCCGGCGATCCCGATCACGAAGGACGAGACCGCGAAGGCCAGGAGCTTGGTCCGGGCGACCTTCACGCCGACGAGGCGGGCGGCGGTCTCGTTGTCGCGGATCGCCACGAGGTCGCGGCCCGTGGGGGAGGCCACGAGGCGCCACGCCAGGACGGTCAGCAGCGTGACCACGCTCAGCGAGAACAGGTAGCGCCCGCGCGGATCGTCGAAGGACAGGCCGGCCACCACCAGCCGGGGGGCGGTGATGACGCCCGAGGGGCTGTCGTCGGAGATCCAGCCGATCCGGTTCAGCGCCCAGGCGACGAAGAACTGCGCGGCGAGCGTCGAGACCGCGAGGTAGAAGCCGCGCAGCCGCAGGGCCGGCAGCCCCGCCACCAGCCCGGCGAGCGCCGCCACGAGGCCGGCGAGCAGGAGCGACACCGGCAGGGGCAGGCCGGGCAGGCGCAGCGACAGGTTGAAGGCCGCGTAGGCTCCGACCGCCATGAAGGCGGCCGAGCCCAGGGAGAGCAGCCCGGCATAGCCGGTGAGCAGGTTGAGCCCGAGGCCGGCCAGCGCCAGGGCCAGGAACGGCGTCAGCAGCGCCTCGAACACGTAGCTCGTGCCGGTGAGCGGCACGATCCCGTAGGCCAGGACCAGCAGGGCACCGAGACCGAGGGTGCGGGCGGACAGGCGGGCGCGCGGTGCGGCGAGGGGGAGGGCGTCCATGGTGTCCTCAGACCCGCTCGACGGCGCGCAGGCCGAACAGGCCCGACGGCCGGACCAGCAGGAAGCCCAGGGCCGCCACGTAGGCGATCCAGCCCTCGATCCCGCCGCCGATGACCGGCCCGAGATAGACTTCGGACAGCTTCTCCGCCGCGCCGACGATCAGCCCGGCCACGATCGCCCCGGCGATGGAGTCGAAGCCGCCGAGCACGAGGACCGGCAGGGCCTTCAGCACCACCAGCGACAGGGAGAACTGCACGCCGAGCCGCGCGCCCCAGAGCAGCCCCGCCACCAGGGCGACGATCCCGGCGGCGATCCAGACCGCCGACCAGATCCGGGGCAGGCGCAGGCCGGTGTTGAGGGCGGCGAGCGGATCGTCCGCCACCGCCCGGAAGGCGAGGCCGGTACGGGTGTAGCGGAAGAAGGCGGAGAGGAGCGCCACCATCAGGCCCGCGACCGCGGCGGCGAACAGGTCGAACCGGCTGACCAGCACGCCGCCGAGGTCGATCGGCGTGTCGTCGATGCCGAGGTCCAGCCCGTGGACCTGGGTGCCCCAGGCGAGCTGGGCCGCGCCCTCGATCACGTAGGCGACGCCCAGCGTCGCCATGAACAAGGTGATCGGCGGCTGGTTGACCAGCGGCCGCAGCACCGCCCGCTCCACCGCGAGGCCGACCATCACCATCGCGGCGAGCGTCGCCGCCAGGGCCGCCGGGAAGGGCAGCCCGCGCTCGGTCAGGCTCACGAAGGTGAGGGCGGCGAGCAGCACCATCGCGCCCTGCGCGAAGTTGAGCACGCCCGAGGTCTTGTAGATCAGCACGAAGCCGATCGCCACGAGGGCGTACATGACGCCCGAGAGGAGGCCGCCGACCACGACCTCGATCAGGAAGGCGAGGTCCGGGCTCATGCGGCGGCCGCGTCCGCGTCGATATCCGCGTCCGCATCTCCATCCGCATCCCCGTCCGCGAGCCCCAGATAGGCCGCGATGACAGCCGGGTCCGCCCGAACCTCCGCCGGCGTGCCGGTGGCGATCCGGCGGCCGTGGTCGAGCACGGTCACCCGGTCGGAGAGGCGCATGACGACGCCGATATCGTGCTCGATCAGCACGATCGCGGCCCCGGACCGCTTCCGCGCCGCACGGATGGAGCCGGTCATCTCGGCCTTCTCGGTCGCCGTCATGCCGGCCATCGGCTCGTCGAGGAGCAGGAGTCGCGGCTCGGCCACCAGGGCTCGGCCGAGCTCGACCCGCTTCTGGAGCCCGTAGGGGAGGCTGCCGGCCGGGCGGTCGGCCACTGCCCCGAGGCCCAGGCGCCCGATCACCGCCTCGGCGGCGGCGCGGTGCGCGCGCGCCTCCTGCCGGGCGGAGGGCAGACCCAGGATCTGGGCCCCGAGCCCGGCGCGCCGCGCGGCCGAGAGCCCCGCGAGGACGTTGTCGCGCACGCTCAGGCCCGCGAACAGGGCGAGGTTCTGGAAGGTCCGGGCGACGCCCAGCGCGGCGAGCCGTCCGGCCGGCACTCGGGCGAAGGTCTCCGCGCCGAGCCGCACCCGCCCGGCCCGCGGCGCGTAGAGGCCGGTGATCGCGTTGATGAGCGAGGATTTCCCGGCGCCGTTCGGCCCGATCACGGCGTGGATCTCGCCGGCCCCGACAGCGAGGTCGATCTCCGCGAAGGCCACCGTGCCGCCGAAGGCGAGGGACAGTCCCTCGACCGACAGGATCGCGTCCGCCCCATCCCGGTGCGGGCTGCCGCCGGGCCCCGCCGCCGGGCGAGCGGCGGGGCGGGGGATGGGGGTCCGCCCGTCCAGAACGGGGCGGACGAGGCGCAGCGCAGGCTGCATGGGCAAGGATCCGTCCACGATAGGTCGTCCGCTGCGGCGCGAACCGGCGGCACCCGTTGAGAGAAGGCGAGAGACAGGACGACGACACGTCCCCGGCGAACATTCCGATGTTCCCGCCGGTCAAATCCTGCTGTGCGGCGCGCGCGAAGTCAAAGGCACAGTCTTTTCAATTTCGATACGGCGCGCGAACATTCTCCTTCCGGGACGCGCCGGCGCGGGATCACTTCCCTAGTCCTGCCGAGGGTCCGCGCACCCCACCCAGATCTTGCCGCCCCGGGACGGTGACGGGCCCGGATCCGGGCGGATCGGCCCGGCGCGGCGGGCGGAAAGACACCTTACGGTAGCATAAACTAATCTGCATAAGTATTCATGGCTTGAAACAAAATGTAGGTTCGCGCCCCCACGCCGTCGTGGAGGCGCCGCCATGCCAAACCCGCTCGCGCACAAGCTAAATTGCTATGTCCGGCTCTCCGAAGACGACCGGATGTGCTTGGCCGACGCCATGAGCCCGAGCCGCATGGTCGCCGCTCGCACCGACATCATCCACGTGGGCGACGATCCGCGCGCGATCAACGTGATCCTCGAGGGCTGGGCCTGCCGGTACCGGCAGTTCGCCAACGGGCGCCGCCAGATCGTCTCGCTCCTGCTCCCGGGCGACCCGTGCGACCCGCACGTCTTCCTCCTCGACGAGATGGATCACGCGATCGGCGCGATCACGCCCGTGCTCCTCGGCCAGATCTCCGGCCCCGCGATGCGGGATCTGACCGCCCGCAGCCCGCGGCTCGACATGGCCTTCCACCGCGAGGCCCTGGCCAATGCGGCGATCCAGCGCGAGTGGACGGTCAGCCTCGGCAGCCGAACCGGGATCGAGCGCCTCGCCCACCTGTTCTGCGAGTTGCACGCGCGCCTCGCGGCCGTCGGCCTGACGGACGGGAATACCTGCGCGATGCCGATGACGCAGAACGATCTCGGCGACGCGATGGGGCAGACCAGCGTGCACATCAACCGCACGCTCCAGGAACTGCGCGGCATGGGGCTGATCACCCTGCGCAGCCGGCGCCTGACGATCCACGATCCGGCCGCGCTCGCGCGGCTCGCGCATTTCGACACCGCGTATCTCCATCTCATCGAGGCCGACCACGCTGCCGCGCGCTGAACCCTGCCGGTCCCGAGGCGATTGAGCCAGGTTGAACGACATCCGGAGTGGCCCGGCATGACAGACCCTCGCGATCCGGCGGAGCGTCTCGCACTCCTGGAGGCCGACAACGCGCGCCTGCGCCGGCTGCTCGACGGGGCGGGGCTCCCGGACAGCCTGCGTCACGGGATGCGCAACACGATGGCGATGTTGCGCACCGTCATGCACCGGTCCGCCGACAGTGCCGCCGATGTCGAGAGCTACGTGGCGCATCTCGACGGCCGGTTCGGGGCGATCATGCGGGTGCAGGCCGCCACGGACGCGTTCGGCGACGCCGACCTGCACACGCTGATCTCGGACGAGCTGATGTTCCACCTCGCCCGCGAGGGCGAGCAGGCCAGCCTCGCCGGCCCGCGGGTGCGCCTCCGCCCCAAGGCCGCCCAGGTCGTCGCGCTGGCCCTGCACGAACTGACCAGCAACGCGGTGGAGCACGGGTCCCTGGCGCTCCCCCAGGGCCGGATCCGCGCCGCGTGGCGGGTGGCGGACACGGAGGCCGGACCGCCCGTCCTCAGCCTCGACTGGGCCGAGACCGGCGGCCGCGGGGTCGTGCCCTCCGGCCGGCGCGGCTTCGGCACGGACGTGCTGACGGAGATGCTGGCCTACGATCTCGGCGCGGCGGTCGACCTGCGCTACGAGCCGGACGGGCTGCGCTGCACGATCCGCGTGCCGCTCACGGCTCAGGTCGGGCGCCGCGTGGCCGAGGATCCCGAGACGGGCTGCGAGAGCGACGGCCGGTGAGGCTCACGAGCTCGACGCCGCCCGCACCTGCCCGGTCATCTGCGGCAGCGCGCCGAGCGCCTCCACGGCCGGGTTCGGGCCGGGCAGGAGCAGGTAGTCGGGCGTGAACCCGGAAAACTCCCGCAGACGTTCGAGATTCGGCACGCGCACGCTCTTGCGCCCGCTCTCGATCAGCCCGGCCCTGCGCAGGTCGGAGAGGACGCGCGAGAGGTGGACGTTCGAGAGCCCCGCCGTGTCGGCCAGTTCGGACTGCGCCAGCGGAAGGCGGTACTCGGGCTCCAGGCCGAGGCCGACGGCGTTCAGGCGCGCGAAGAGCTCGCAGATGATGTGGGCGACCTGCTTGTCGGCGGACCGGCGCCCCACCCCGACGAGCCATTCCTGCAGGACGGCCTCGTCGACCAGGACCGACCACCACAGGGCGCGGTAGATGTTGGGCCGGAGGGCGGCGAGTTCCTTGATCGTCCGGTAGGGGACCGAGGCGACGGTGCAGGGCGTCAGCGTCGCCACGGAGTGGATCGCCCGGTTGAGCAGGGACGCGTGCAGGTCGCAGCCGTCGCCGGGAACGAGGTAGGCGAGGATCGAGCGCCCCCCGTCGGGCACCAGCTTGTAGCGGCAGGCGAATCCGTCGAGGATCACGTAGGCGGCGTCGGGCCGCACGCCTTCCGAGACCAGGTCGCGGCCCGCCTCGACCTGCGCGACATCGCTGGTCGCCGCGCCCAGCGCGGCCACGTCGCCGTCGTCCAGGTTCGCGCGCAGCGCCAGCTTGCGAAGGAAGGGGTTCAAGGGATCTCCCGGACGTCCTGCCCCGCGCGCGGAGGCGCCTCTGCGTAAACGCGCGACGGCTTATCCTTACTCCGCGAGGTCATCAAATGATCGCCACGCCTCTGATCCGGATCCCGACGGCGCCGATCCGCGAGGAACCTTCGACGCCGGGGTGCGCCGGCGCCCGAATGCGGCCCTCGGCGCGACCGGACCGGCGCCGCCTCCCGGGATCGGCCGCGGAGGGCGCGCCGGGCCATGCGGGCCGGATCGGCGTGTCAGGAGAGCCGAAGCGTGCGCAGGACGGTGCCGTTCCCGTCATGGATCTCCATCCGCCAGCCCGCCTCGGCGTCCGGCAGCTCGCCGGCCTTCCGGAACTCCTCGATCAGCACCAGCGCTTCCGCTTCCGCGTGCGCGACCGTCGCGGCGAGGACGCCCGTCTCGTCCTCGATCGTCTCGCCGTCGCTCCTCAGGCGGAAATAGTAGCGCTCTGCCATGACATCCTTCAGCTCAGGTCCGGACCCGCTCCCGCCCCGGCGCGCGGGCGCCGCGCCGGGGGCTGAGGTAAGTGGCATCGATCCGCGTCCGATCAACGTGCGCGCGAAAGTCCCGGCGCGGATGCCTATCGCTTGGTCCCCCCGCTCGCGGACGCCGCAGGACGCGGCACGGCGCTGCCGGTCTGGCGAGCGAAACGCCGCCCTTCTGGGCGCTGCCGGACCCGGAACAGCCTCCCGACGCGGCATGCCTAAATAATTGGCACACGATTTGCGAAGGTCGGCCCGTCGCGAGGAAGACGACGCAGGGGACCGCCATGAAGGCATTTGGAACTTGGGCCTCGGCCGCCGCGCTGGCCGCCGGGCTGGCGATGGGCACGCTGGGAGCGGGCGCCGCGCGGGCGCAGGAGACCATCAAGGTCGGCATCCTGCACTCGCTGTCGGGCACGATGGCGATCTCGGAGACCACCCTGAAGGACGTGATGCTCATGCTCATCGCCGAGCAGAACGCCAAGGGCGGCGTGCTCGGCAAGAAGCTGGAGCCGGTGGTGGTCGACCCGGCCTCGAACTGGCCGCTCTTCGCCGAGAAGGCCCGCGAGCTGATCAGCAAGGACAAGGTCGCGGCCGTGTTCGGCTGCTGGACCAGCGTGTCGCGCAAGTCCGTGCTGCCGGTGTTCAAGGAGCTCGACAACATCCTGTTCTACCCCGTCCAGTACGAGGGCGAGGAGAGCGAGCGCAACGTGTTCTACACCGGCGCCGCCCCGAACCAGCAGGCGATCCCGGCGGTCGACTACCTGATGTCGGAGGATGGCGGCGGCGCCAAGCGCTGGGTGCTGGAGGGGACCGACTACGTCTACCCGCGCACCACCAACAAGATCCTCGAAGCCTACCTGAAGTCCAAGGGCGTCAAGGACGAGGACATCCTGATCAACTACACGCCGTTCGGCTTCTCGGACTGGCAGACCGAGGTGTCGAAGATCAAGGCGTTCGGCTCGGCCGGGAAGAAGACCGCCGTGGTCTCGACCATCAACGGCGACGCCAACGTGCCGTTCTACAAGGAGCTCGCCAACCAGGGCATCAAGGCCACCGACATCCCGGTCGTCGCCTTCTCGGTGGGCGAGGAGGAGCTCGCCGGCATCGACGCCAAGCCGCTGGTCGGGCACCTCGCCGCCTGGAACTACTTCGAGTCGATCAAGACGCCGGAGAACGAGGCGTTCATCAAGAAGTGGCAGGCGTTCAAGAAGAACCCCAAGGCCGTCACCAACGACCCGATGGAGGCCAGCTACATCGGCTTCAACATGTGGGTGAAGGCGGTCGAGAAGGCCGGCACCACGGACCCCGACAAGGTGATCGACGCGCTGCCGGGCATCGAGCAGAAGAACCTCACCGGCGGCACCGCGACGATGCTGCCGAACCACCACATCACCAAGCCGGTCTTCATCGGCGAGATCGAGGCGAACGGCCAGTTCGACGTGGTGTGGAAGACCGAGGGCCTGATCCCCGGCGAGGCGTGGTCGAAGCAGCTCGAGGGCTCGAAGGACCTCGAGGCCGACTGGGTCAAGCTCAAGTGCGGCAACTACAACACCAAGACCAAGTCCTGCGGCGGCGCCTGAGGCGTCTCCATCCCTTCCCCGGGCGATCCCGGGCCTGCCCGGGATCCGCTCAAGCCTGCGGGGAGGGGGAGGGGTGGGGGTGGTGCAGAAGGCACCGCCCCGCTCGATCCTGCACCACCCCCAACTCCGGCTCCTCCCTGCAAGGGGGAGGAGAGTCAGCCGTCGTGCCGAAAGTCTCGATGCTCCGTCTCCTCTGCCTCCTCCTCCTGCTCCTCGCCGTCCCGGCGCTGGCGCAGACCGCCGATCCCTACGGCCAGCTCGCCGGGGACGGCTACGCCGAGATCGAGGCCGGCGTCTCCGGCCTCGCGGCGAGCGGCGACCCGCGCGCCGACGCGATCCTCGCGGCCCTGTCGGACGGCCGCCTGCTGGTGCGCCCGGACAAGACGCTGCTGATCCGGCAGGGCGGCGCCGTCGTGGACGCGAGAACCGGCGCCCCGGCCGCCGACAGCCCCGACCTCAGGCCCGTGCGGGCCAACAATCGGGTCCGCCGGGCGATCGAGGCGGCCCGCGGCCAGCTCGACCTCGCCAGCCCCGATCCGGCCAAGCGCCGCGCCGCCGCCGACGCGGTGTTCAAGGCCCGGGACGCGGCGGCGCTGCCGGCCCTCGACGCGGCGCTGACCCGCGAGGCCAACGCAGGCGTCCGGCAGGCGCTCACCGAGGCCCGCGCCGCCGTGCTGCTCGCCGGGCCCGGCACCGCGGACGCCGACCGGCTGGCCGCGATTCCCGCCATCCAGGCCCGGGGCGATGGCGACGCGATGGGCATCCTGCGCGGTCTCGCGGCGGATCCGAACGAGGCCGTGCGGGCCGCCGCGGGCCGCGGCATCGCGGCGATCGAGACGCGGCTCGCGATCCTCGGGGCCCTCCAGAACGTCTGGTACGGCATCTCGCTCGGCTCGGTCCTGCTGCTCGCCGCCATCGGGCTCGCCATCACCTTCGGGGTGATGGGCGTGATCAACATGGCCCACGGCGAGATGGTCATGCTCGGCGCCTACACGACCTATCTCGTGCAGGAGCTGATCCGCACCAAGGCGCCGTCCCTGTTCGGCTGGTCGCTGGCGATCAGCATCCCGTGCGCGTTCCTGGTCGCCGGCCTCGTCGGCGTGCTGATCGAGCGGTTCATCATCCGCTTCCTGTACGGGCGTCCCCTGGAGACGCTGCTCGCCACCTTCGGGGTCAGCCTCGCGCTGCAGCAGGGCGTGCGCACGATCTTCGGACCGACCAACCGCGAGGTCGGCGCCCCCGCCTTCATGAGCGGCGCCTTCGACCTCTACGGCCTGTCGATCACCTGGGGCCGGATGTGGATCATCGTGTTCGCGCTGGCGGTGTTCCTGGGCCTCCTGTTCGTGCTGCGGAGGACGTCGTTCGGCCTGAAGACCCGGGCGGTCACCCAGAACCGCCGCATGGCCGCCGCGATGGGCATCCGCACGCCCTACGTCGACGCCCTGACCTTCGGGCTCGGCTCCGGCATCGCGGGGATGGCGGGCGTCGCCCTCTCGCAGATCGACAACGTCTCGCCGAACCTCGGCCAGGGCTACATTATCGACTCGTTCCTCGTGGTGGTGTTCGGCGGCGTCGGCAACCTCTGGGGGACGCTGGTGGCGGCGCTGACGCTCGGCGTCGTGAACAAGCTCGCCGAGCCGTATATCGGCGCGGTGCTGGCCAAGATCGGCCTCCTGATCTTCATCATCCTGTTCATCCAGAAGCGCCCGCGCGGCCTGTTCGCGCTCAAGGGCCGGGCGGTGGAATCGTGAGCCCCATGCCGTCCCGCACCCCCCTCATCGACCGGAAGGGCTGGATCTTCCTCGCCGTCCTGGCCGCCTTCTGCCTCGCCGTGCCGGTGCTGAACCTCGCGGTGCCGGAGGGCTCCGGCCTGCACCTGCCGACCTACCTCGTGGCGCTGTTCGGCAAGTACCTCGCCTACGCGCTGCTCGCGGTCAGCCTCGACCTCGTCTGGGGCTATTGCGGCATCCTCTCGCTCGGCCACGGGGCGTTCTTCGCGCTCGGCGGCTACGCGATGGGCATGTACCTGATGCGCCAGATCGGCGCCCGGGGCGTCTACGGCAACCCGGTCCTGCCCGACTTCATGGTGTTCCTGAACTACAAGGCGCTGCCCTGGTACTGGTACGGCTTCGACCACTTCGCCTTCGCGGCGCTGATGGTCCTGCTGGTGCCGGGCCTGCTCGCCTTCCTGTTCGGCTGGCTCGCCTTCCGGTCGCGGGTCACGGGCGTCTACCTGTCGATCATCACGCAGGCGCTGACCTACGCGCTGATGCTCGCCTTCTTCCGCAACGACATGGGCCTCGGCGGCAACAACGGGCTGACCGACTTCAAGGATTTTCTGGGACTCCCGGTTCAGTCCCAGACTTTTCGCGTCGGCATCTTCGTCGCCACCGGGATCGCGCTGGCGCTGGGCTACCTGATCGCCCGGGTCATGACGGTCTCGGCGTACGGAAAGATCCTGATCGCCGTGCGCGATGCCGAGAGCCGCACCCGCTTCCTCGGCTACCGGCCGGAGCACTTCAAGACGCTGGCCTTCACGGTCTCGGCCATGATGGCCGGCGTCGCCGGCGCCCTCTACGTGCCGCAGGTCGGCATCATCAACCCGGGGGAGTTCGCGCCCACCAACTCCATCGAGACGGTGATCTGGGTGGCGGTGGGCGGCCGCGGCACGCTGGTCGGCGCGGCGCTCGGCGCCGTGCTGGTCAACTACGCCAAGACCGTGCTCACCGGGGCGATGCCCGACGCGTGGCTGTTCGCGCTGGGCGCCCTGTTCGTGGTCGTGACGCTGTTCCTGCCGCGCGGCCTCGTCGGCACCGCGATCGAGCGCCTCGGCTCCCGGCGTGCGGCCGCCAAGCTGCCGCCGGAGCCCGACATCGCCCCGGACCGCGTCGAACAAGGGCAGGGCGCATGAGCACCGACCTCCTCGAACGCCCGGACACCCGCGGCCCCGCCAACCGGAAGCGGGAGACGGACGCGCTCCTCTACCTCGACGACCTGCGGGTGACCTTCGACGGCTACAAGGCCCTGCGCGGCCTGTCGCTGACGCTGGCCCGCGGCGAGCTGCGGGCGATCATCGGCCCGAACGGCGCCGGCAAGACCACCATGATGGACTGCATCACCGGCAAGACCCGGCCGGACAGCGGCATCGCCCTGTTCGACGGCAGCCACGACCTGCTCAGGAGCGACGAGCCGGCGATCGCCGACCTCGGCATCGGCCGCAAGTTCCAGAAGCCCACGGTGTTCGAGAGCCACATGGTCGCCGACAACATCCTGCTCGCCCTCAAAGGGCCGCGCGCGGCCTTCGCGTCCCTGTTCGGCTGGCGCAACCGGGTGGCGCGGGAGCGGATCGACGCCCTTCTGGAGACCGTCGGCCTGCTCGCCCACCGGGGCCGGCCGGCGGCCGATCTCAGCCACGGCCAGAAGCAGTGGCTGGAGATCGGCATGCTGCTCGCGCAGGACCCGAAGCTGCTGCTGGTCGACGAGCCCGTGGCCGGCATGACCGACGCCGAGACCGCCGAGACCGCCCGCCTGCTCCGGCGCATCGCCGGCGAGCACGCCGTCCTCGTGGTCGAGCACGACATGCACTTCGTCCGCGATCTGGGGTGCCGGGTCACCTGCCTGCACGAGGGCGCCGTGCTGGCCGAGGGCTCGATCGACGCGGTCTCGGCCGACCCGCGGGTCGTCGAGGTGTATCTGGGGCGATGACCATGCTCTCCGTCGACGGCATCGACCTCTACTACGGCGCCGCGCAGGCGCTCCGCGGCGTCTCCCTCACGGCCGAGGCCGGGCAGGTCACGACGGTGCTCGGCCGCAACGGCGTCGGCAAGACCTCGCTGATGCGGGCGATCGTCGGCCAGCAGCCGGTGCGCTCCGGCGCGATCCGCCTCGCCGGCCGCCCGATCCAGGATCTCGCCCCCTACGACCGGGCCCGGGCCGGGATCGCCTTCGTGCCCCAGGGCCGCGAGATCTTCCCGCTGCTGACCGTGAAGGAGAACCTCGAGACCGGCTTCGCGCCGCTGAAGCGCCGCGACCGCCACGTCCCCGGGGAGATCTACGACCTGTTCCCGGTACTCAAGGACATGCTGCACCGGCGCGGCGGCGACCTCTCGGGCGGGCAGCAGCAGCAGCTCGCCATCGCCCGGGCGCTGGTGACCCGGCCGAAGCTCCTCGTGCTCGACGAGCCCACCGAGGGCATCCAGCCCTCGATCATCAAGGATATCGGCCGGGCGATCACCTACCTGCGCGGCAAGGGCGAGATGGCGATCGTGCTGGTGGAGCAGTATTTCGAGTGGGCCCGCGACCTCTGCGATTCCTACGCGGTGATGGATCGCGGGCAGGTGGTGCTGGCCGGCCCCCGGGCCGGGATGGTCGAGGCCGACGTCCTCCGGTGGATGTCCGTCTAGGGCGCGCCGCGCCCCCGCCCCCGCCCCCGGCGCGCCTGGGAATACAGCCCTTCGAGCCGAATATCGGGGCGGATATTCAACAATCGCGGCGGGGCAGGGGGCGACATCGACCGCCAAAACTGTGCATATGGCCTCGATCGGCCAATGTTAAAACACAATTCAGGTCCGCCATGGGGCTCAACCACGGAGGCGCCCATGACGATCCTGGATCCGATCACCGGCGAGCTGGTCACCATCGCCGTACCGCGGCCGCGGCCGCAGGCCGGCCCGCGCTGACGGGCGACGCGCTGTCATGACGAACGCGACCGATCGAAGGGCCGGGCGCCGCGGCGCCCGCGGCGGCCGTGCCCAGATCCGGACGGTGCCGCCGGGCCTGCTGCTGGCCGGCGGCGTGGGGGCGAACGCCCCGCTGGCGGCCGTCGACCTGATCGCCCAGGCCCGCGCGGCCCGGCGGGAGGCCGAAGCCCGCGACGGCGCGGACCGCGCGGAGCAGGGCTGACGCGGCGACCCGAGGCCGCCGAGCCGGCCGCCCCTTGAGATCACCCGCGCGGCATGCTCGGAAGGCCGGCAGTCTCGCGGCAGCCGACGGGTGAGTCATGAAGATCGGCGTCCTGATCCTGGTCGGCGCCTGCGGCGTCCTCGTCGGGATCGTCATCGGTTACGTCGCGGGGACGCGGCTCAGCCAGGCCTTCGCGCAGGCGCCGGTGACGGACCGCTCCGCCGCCGCGCAGGCGCTCCGGATGGTGGACCGCGTCGCGACCGAGCACGGCCTCGCGCGGGACGCCCTGCTCAAGGCGATGCTCGACCAGCAGGGCGGCGGAGCGGGGACCGCGCGTCCCGGCACGGATCCGGCCGAACCGGCCCGGTGAGGCGTCGGCCGCGCGTCTCAGGCGGCCGGCGCGGGCCGAGGGCGCAGCCGGAGGCTCGCGGCGGTGAGCACGGAGCGCAGCTCGGCGGGCCGGACCGGCTTCGAGAGGATCGGGATGTCCGGAGCCCCCAGATCCTCGCGCACGCGCGCCTCGTCGTGGCCGCTCATCACCACCGCCGGGAGCGCGCGGCCGGCGAGCCGCCGGACCGCCGCGATGCAGTCCGTCCCGGTGACGCCGTTCCCGAGCTCGAAATCGGTGACGAGGAGGTCGATCTCGGGAACGGCGTCGGGGATCCCGGTCTCGGGCTGAACGCGGCAGCCCCACGTCTCCAGCAGGCTGGCCGTGGCCCGCAGCACCGCCCCGTCATCCTCCACCAGCAGCACGCGCAGGCCGCCGATCGTCGCCGGCGGGTCGAGCCCGGCGGGGAGGGCCGCGGGCTCCGGAGCCCGGGCGAGGGGCAGGTTGCCGATCGTCACGCAGGTCCCGCGACCCGGCACCGAGCGCAGCGTCACCGCGAGGTCCAGGAGCTCGCCGAGCCGCCGGACGATCGGCAGGCCGAGGCCCACGCCCTCGACATCCCGGTCGCCGCGGCGGCGGACCTGGTAGAACTCGTCGAAGACCCGCTCCTGATGCGCGACCGGGATTCCGGGGCCGCGATCGTAGACCTGGACGGCGAGCCGGTCGCCCCGCCGGCGGCAGGCGATCAGGATCGGCCGACCGGGGGCGTACTTGATCGCGTTGTTGACGATGTTCTGGAGCATCGTTGTGAGCAGTGCCCGGTCGGTGCGCACCACGACCGCGCAGGCGCGGCTGCGCAGAGCCGTCCCGGCGATCTGGGCGGCCTCCGAGTTCTGGCGCCGCACATCCTCGATGACGTCGTCGATCGCGACGGGCTCGGGCCGGGGCTCCACCCGGCCGCTGTCGAGGGTCGAGATGTCCAGGAGCGACTTGAACAGGCGCGAGACGCTCTGCAGCGACCGGTCGATGTTCTCGACCATCTGCAGCTCCTCCGGCCCCAGCCTGGCGCCGCGCAGGCAGGCGGTGAACAGGCTGATGGCGTGGATCGGCTGGCGCAGATCGTGGCTCGCCTGTGCCAGGAAGCGCGACTTGGACATGCTCGCCTCCTGCTCGCGCTCGTAGGCGCCGCGCAGGCGCTCCAGCAGGCTGTAGATGTAGGTCGGCACGAGGACGGTGATGGCCGTCAGCGTCAGGACGAGGAACGGGTTCGCGCGCCAGTACGCGTTGCAGTACGTGGTGATCGCGAGCGAGACCAGGGCCGCGGCCGTGGACGCCTTCAGGGCGGTCACCCCGTAGCGCAGGCCGTTGCCGACGATCAGCCGGATCACGATGGCGTAGAGCGGCAGGAACGGCGCGCCGCCCACCGCCATCGTGTAGGTCATCCCGCCGAGGTCGAGGACGAAGGTGACGACGCGGCGCGGCGTGTTGCTGCCGGGATTCCGGGTGATCCAGCCGTACAGCGCCACGGCGAAGACCCAGTGGCACGTCACGAGGTAGGCGACGAACCGGGCCTCCGGCGGGGCGATCCCGCCGTAGATCTGGGGCAGGAGGTACAGGCAGGCGAGGCCGATGACGACGGCCCGGATGAGCGCCTGCGCCTTCTCGTTGTCGTACGCCTCGTCCCGCCGGCGCCGCGACCCGAACATCGGCGGCTCAGGCCCGGCCGGCGGCGCGCCGCCCGGCGGTGCCGCCGATCGCCCGCCTCGCCGGGACGGTCCCCGCGGCGTCCGCCCCGGATCCCGCCCCGGATCCCGCCCCGGATCCCGCCGTGCCGCTCCCGGTCTCCTGCTGTCGCTTCATCGTGCAGTTGCCCTGCCGCGTCGCCGCCCGGGATCCGGGCGACGGCGCGCCGCCGTCGCCGGCCGTGGACAGATCTCACAAGTCTACCTGACGGTAATCGATACTACCAGACACGACGAGAGAGCGCGATACGGCGGCGATGACGAGTCTTCCGTGCGTGCGACCCTTATTCAGTCTTCGCCACAATCCTCGCTGTGCTGCCACGGGACACGCAAGAGGAAAATATGCGGCCCGATATTTTTACTGCACCGCAGGACTGATCTCGTCGACCGGCCGCGCGCGCGCGGGCGCCGTCAGCGGTAGGCACCGGCAGCCGGATCGAAGCGATGGACCCGGGCATCCCGGTCCGTGGCCGGTCGGAGCGTCCCGTCCGCGCCCAGCACGGTGCCGCTCAGCGTGACCCGGACCGGGGGCCACGCGGCGGGATCGCGCGGATCCTCCGGCAGGATCTCCAGCCGCCCCGTGCTCGACCCGAGCCGGCAGGGATTCTCCGCGCAGCCGGCCGTCTCGTCGGCGCCCGCCGCGACCTCGCCGGCCAGGGCCCAGCGCGCCGGCGCGTCGCGGAACTGCAGGAGGAGGAACGAGAAGCCCTGCGATCCGGCCGTCCCGTAGACGGTGAGGCGCAGGCCCATCAGGAGGCGGCCCCGGCTCAGCGGCCTGAACACCGCGCCGAACCGCTCGTCGACCTCCGGGGCGCCGCCGTTGCGGTTCCCGGTCCCGATCCGGCCGGACAGGACCTGCACGCCTTCGAGGCGCCAGCGCATGTCCTTGAGGGCGTAGGTGGCGGCCGCGACGCTCCGCCGGTCCGGTGCGGCGGCATCCTCGCCCGGGGCCGGCATCGTGACGAAGCCGGTGAACCAGCTCCCGGTCTCGGTGGAGAACATCGCGGCGGTCCAGAATTCCGCCGTGCGGCCGTCCCTCATCCGGCAGGTCCCGGCCTCCCTGTCGGCGGGCCGCCCGCAGATCGCCGCCAGCACCGCTCCGCGCGGCAGCATGGCGAGGTCGGGATCGGCCGCGGCGGGCACGGCAGCCAGCCCGGCAGCGAGGCCGGGCAGCACCGCCAGGGCCGGACCCGTCAGAAACCGCCCGCGGGCCGCGCGCCCGTGTTCCCGTCCCGCCCATCGCATGCGCCGGGCTCTGCCACGGAGCCCGGCACCGGGCCATTCGGACAGGTGTACGATCGGCCCCGCCGCACGGTGTCCCCCTCAATCCCCGACGCCGGCCGTGGCGGCCTTCGCGGCCGCCGCGGACCGGGAGGTGACGTCGAGGGCGCGCAGGAGCGCCGAGACGTGGATGCGGACGGTGAAGGGGGAGATCTCCAGCTCCCGGGCGATCTCCTTGTTGGTGCGCCCCAGGGCGACGAGGCGCAGCACGTCGCGCTGGCGCTGCGTCAGGGGCGGGAGCGGGCCGCGGGGCGCAGCGAGACCCGAGACCGGGCTGCGCCGGATCACGAACGCGCCGTCGCGGATCGCCGCGATCGCCTGAGCGATCTCCGCCGCGGGCAGCGCCTTGCCGATGAAGCCGTCGGCGCCCTCGGCCATGACGGTCCGGATCAGGCCCTCGTCCTCGATCATCGACACGACGATGATCGAGGCCCGCTCGAACTCGACGCGCAGCGCGCGAATGGAGTGGTGGGGATCGAGGCCGGGGAACAGGAGGTCCAGGAAGAACGCCCGCGGGGGCGCCCCGGCACGGGCCATCGCCAGGACCTGCTCCATCGTGGCGGCCTCCCGGACCAGGGCCTGCGGGTAGAGCCGTTCCGCGACGCGCCGCATGCCCTCGCGGAACAGCGGGTGATCGTCGGCGACGATGAGGGTCTCTGGCGCGGAGCCGTTCATGCCACTCCCGATCGCAGCACCGGAATCTTTCCCATGACGTCGCGGCGCTGAGCCATGCCGAGAGAAATCCAGGCCGTGTCAAGCCTGCGACGATAGGTCATATACACTAGTAGACCGGTTTTTTCCGCCTGCCTAGAAGTCGACCCGTCATGGTGACAGGCAACGGCCCACGAATTTTTTCGAATCTTTCCAAAGATAGCGAGGCTGCTTGCCATGTCGTGCGCGCCGACGCGACGCACGAATTACGTCGCTCCATGGTCGGGGGCCCGCTGGATGTCGGAAGTCGAACATCAGAATGCTGAGCGGCAGGCTCAGGATAGGCTTTCCGAGCCCCGCGCGGCCCCGAGCGCCCCGCCCGCCGCCAAGCCGGGCCTGTCGCCGAGCCTCATCGCAATCGTGGGCGGCTTGGTGGCGGCGGGCGCCGTCGCGGGCGTGCTGCTCTCGGGCAGCGGGGAGACGGCCGGGACGGCCGCGCGGCCGGCCCTGACGCTGGTCAAGGCGGCCGAGATCGACAAGGCCGCCGAGACCCTGCCCTTCGACGAGAAGGACAAGATCGTCGCGGAGGCCAAGGCCTGCCGGGCCCCCCTGGGCCAGATGCGCCTGTCGAAGATGGCGGCCGATGCCGGCGGCGTGGTGCGCATCCGGGCCGGGAACTACCTGTCCCCGGCCTTCAACATCGCCGACGGGCCGATCAACATCGCGGTCCCGTTCCCCGCGCCCTACGAGACCGGCAAGGGCGAGATCACCGTCGAGGGCGCCGCCAAGGACGTCTTCGTCGAGCTGACGCCGGGCCTGAAGGTCGACACGACCGGCGGCGTCCAGCGGATCCCCGTGATCTGGAATACCAGCAAGCCCTGCGGAGGCTGACGGATGTCGAAATCCGCCATCCTCCCCTTCGCCGCCTCCGGGCTGGTGGTCGCGGTCCTCACCCCGCTCCTGCTGAGCACCGATTACGGCCCGGTCGCCTGGTGGAACGCCGCCGGGCCGGAGCTGCGCTGGAAGGCGGCGATCGGGATCGCCGTCGCCCTGCTGGCGGCTCTGGGCCTCGCCGCGACCGCGACGGCCGCGCGGAAGGCGGAGGCCGGCCTCGGGCAGCCGGCCGGCGGCCTGCTGGCCCTGCCGCGCCTGATCGTGGCGCCGCGCCGGGTCGTGGAGGCCCGGTCCCCCGAGGCCGTGATCGCGAATCTCGAGGCCATGGTCGGGCTCGCGCCGGTCAAGCGCGAGGTCAACGCCCTGATCGCGCGGCTGGAGCTGGAGCAGCGGCGGCGCGCCGAGGGCCTGCCGGTGGCGGCGATCAGCCAGCACATGGTGTTCACCGGGCCGCCCGGCGTCGGCAAGACCGAGGTGGCGCGGGCGATCGGCGAGATCTACCGGTCCCTCGAGGTGCTGCGCCGCGGGCATCTCGTGGAGGTCGACCGTGCGGCCCTGGTGGCGGGCTATGTCGGCCAGACCGCGGCCAGGACCCTCGAGAAGTGCCACGAGGCCCTCGACGGCATCCTGTTCATCGACGAGGCCTACGCGCTGGCTCCCGGCGGCGGGAGCGGCGGCGAGTTCGGCAAGGAGGCGATCGACACCCTCCTCAAGTTCATGGAGGACAACCGCGACCGGATCATCGTGATCGTCGCCGGCTACACCAACGACATGCGCCGGTTCATCGACACCAATCCCGGTCTCGCCGGCCGGTTCACCAAGACCGTCGCGTTCCCGCCCTACAGCCCGAAGGATCTCTGCGAGATCCTGAGGCGCATGGCGGCCCGGCAGCAGTTCACGCTCCCCGAGGGGTTCGAGGCGGCGCTGACCCCCTGGCTCGCGCAGCGGTCCCGCGCCGACGACTGGTCGAACGCCCGCGAGATGCGCACCCTCCTGGAGAAGGCCCGCGAGGCCCAGGCCGCCCGAGTCGCCCTGCAGGGCGGCGACCTGCGCCGCCTGGAGATCGTCGACCTGCTCCGCGCCACCGGCGAGGACGCCTGAGGGCGGCCCGAGGGGCCACGCGCGCCCAGCACCCAGGCCAGCACCCAGGCCATCACCAGGGCCAGCACCAAGGTTCACCACGTCCATGGAACGCCTCGACAAGCATCCGGTCGCGCTCTTCGCGGTCATCGTGCTGGGTGCCACCGGCCTGCTGGTCGCCCTGCGGCCGGACGTGCTCGGGTCGCTCGCCGCGACGCCGTCGGCGCTGCTGCGCAACAGCCTGATCCTCGGCGGCCTCGTCGGCGGCCTGCTCGCGGCGAGCTACATCCCGGCGCGGATCGAGGCGACGCGGCGCGCCCTGGACCGGGCCCGGGCGAGCCGCAAGATCCGCCCGATCCGCTTCGTCGACGACGGCGCGGCCGCGGAGAAGAAGGACCTCCTGGCCACCGCGCTCGCGACCCTCGACGGCATGGTCGGGCTCGACCCCGTGAAGCTGGAGGTGAAGGGCGTCATCGCCCGGATGCAGGTGGAGCAGCAGCGCCGCGCCCAGAACCTGCCGGTGGCGGCCATGAGCCAGCACATGGTGTTCACCGGCCCCCCCGGCGTCGGCAAGACCGAGGTGGCGCGGGTCCTCGGCAGCGTCTTCAAGGCGCTGAAAGTGCTGCGCAAGGGCCACCTCGTGGAGGTCGACCGGGCCGGCTTGGTGGCAGGCTACGCCGGCCAGACCGCGATCAAGACCCTGGAGCGCTGCAAGGAGGCCCTCGACGGCATCCTGTTCATCGACGAGGCCTACGCGCTGGCTCCCGGCGGCGGGAGCGGCGGCGAGTTCGGCAAGGAGGCGATCGACACCCTCCTCAAGTTCATGGAGGACAACCGCGACCGGATCATCGTGATCGTCGCCGGCTACACCAACGACATGCGCCGGTTCATCGACGCGAATCCCGGCCTCGCCAGCCGGTTCACCAAGACCGTCGAGTTCCCGCCCTACAGCCCGCCGGAGCTCGCCGAGATCCTGAAGCGCATGGCCGCGGGCCAGGGCTTCGTCATGCCGGAGGGGTTCGAGAAGGACCTCGCCGCCTATGTCGGGGCCCGGTCGAAGGCCGAGGACTGGGCCAACGCCCGCGAGATGCGCACGGTCCTGGAGAAGGCCCGCCAGGCGCAGGCGCTGCGCCTCGCCGCCAGCCCCGGCGGCGACATCAACCGGCTCGAACCCGCCGACATCGCCGCGGCCCTCGGCCGCCAGGCCGGCGGCGCGGTCGACATGGACGCGGCCCGGAAGGTCATGGCCCGCCTCGACGCGATGATCGGGCTCGCGCCGGTCAAGGAGCAGGTGAAGACCGTGGCGGCGCGGGTGCTGGTCGATGCCCGGCGCCGCGCCGAGGGCATCGAGGTCGGCGCGGTGAGCCAGCACATGGTGTTCACCGGGCCCCCCGGCGTCGGCAAGACCGAGGTGGCGCGCATCATGGGCGACATCTTCCGGACGCTCGGCGTCCTGCGGAAGGGGCACGTGGTCGAGGTCGACCGGGCCGGGCTGGTGGCGGGCTATGTCGGCCAGACCGCGGCCAAGACCCTGGAGCGCTGCCGCGAGGCCCTCGACGGCATCCTGTTCATCGACGAGGCCTACACGCTGGCCGAGGGCGGCGGGGGCGGCAGCGACTTCGGCAAGGAGGCGATCGACACCCTCCTGAAGTTCATGGAGGACAACCGCGACCGGATCATCGTGATCGTCGCCGGCTACACCGGCGACATGGCCCGGTTCATCGACACGAATCCCGGCCTCGCCGGCCGGTTCACCAAGACCGTCGAATTCCCGGCCTACGACCCGTACGACCTCGTCGAGATCCTACGCCTGATGGCGTCGCGGCAATCGTTCCGGCTGCCGCCGCGCTTCGAGACCCTGCTGATCCCGTGGGTCGAGCAGCGCGCGCAGCGGCACGACTGGGCGAACGCCCGCGAGATGCGCACGCTCCTGGAGCGCCTGCGCGAGGCCCAGGCGATGCGCCTCGCCAGCGATCCCCTGGGCGATTACGGCCAGTTCGAGCTCGTGGATGTCGAGCGGGCGCTCCGGCCCGCCGGGGACGCGGCGCGTCCGGCGGCGGGGGCGTAGCGGCATGGCGCGGCCCGACACGCCCCGCCGCCCGGACCGGAGGGAAGCTCTCCCGAAGGCGACGGCGCGCGCCCCGCGGGGCCCGCGTCGCTGGCGGTGCTCCGCGGCCTCGCCGCGGAGGTCGTGCGCCGCACCACCGCGGTGGCGGCGGTCGTGGCCGCGGCCGATCGGGGCGAGAGCGCGGCGCTCGTGACCCTCGGCCACCTCTACAGCCCCTTCACCGCGGGATCCGGTGAACCCGCGCGCAATGCCCGGCTCGCCGCCGTGTATTTCGAGCGCGCGGGGGCCGCCGGCAACTGGGTGGCCGCCGGGATGGCGGCCGAACTCCACGACCGCGGCCCGGGCAATCTGGAGCGGGACCCGGCCCGGGCCGCGGCGCTGGTGATGCGCCAGTTGGAGACGGACCCGGACAGCGGCTGCCTCGTCACGGATCCCGGGATCGGCGCGGTCTGGAGCCCGGATTTCTGGGCGGCACTTCAGACCGCGCTGGCCGCGCGCGGTCTCTACACGGGTCCGATCGAGCCGCGCAGCAACGACGCGACCCGCGCGGCGGTCCGGCACTTGGTGGACACCGCGGGGACGGCCCGGGAGCCGTCGCGGCCATGAGCGTCGCGCGCGGGGACTGGCTGCGCGCGCACGCGGCCCTCTGGTACGACGATCGCCGCTACCGGCTGGCCTGGCTCGCCCTGCCGCAGGCCGTGACCTGCGCGGTCGCGGGCCTGTGCATGGCGCTGGCCGCGCAGGGCGTCTGGGGGCAGCCGGCCACCGCCTCGAAGGCGCGGCTCGCCGAGCTGAGCGCCCTGCGCGACCGGGCCGGCAAGGACGGCGACCGCGCGGCGTTCGACGCGCTGACCGCCGCGGCCACCCGGGGCCAGATCGACGCCGCGACCAAGCTCGGGACGCTCTACGACCCGCTGACCGCCGCCTACTTCCCCAACAAGCCCGCGCCGAACGATTTCGCCCGGGCGACCGCCCTCTACGGACCGGGCGCCGCGATCGGCGACCTCCTGGCGGTCGCGCGCCTCGCGGACGTGCTGCTCGATCCGACCAACCCGAACCGCGACCTCCGGCGCGGCTGCCGCCTCGCCCAGACCTGGATCGACGCCCCCGAGACTCTCGAGCGCACGATCACCGGCGAGGAGCGGCTGACCGTCAAGCTCGCCACCTGCTACGTCGAGCCCGAGAGCGGCCTGCCGCAGGACCCGGTGCGGGCCGGGGGGCTGGTGACCGCGGTGCTGTGGCGCCGGCACCGGCCGACGATGGACGCCTTCATCAACGATCTCGGTCGGCAGAACCCCGCCCTGGTGTCGGGCATCCAGCGGCATCTGGCCGAGCAGCGCCGCTACATCGGTCCGGTGGACGGGCGCCCCAATCCCGGGATCATCACGGCCCTTCAGGTGGAGGCGGGGATCACCGCCACGGTCGCGACCCCGCGGCCCGAGCCGCGGCGGATGGCGCCCAAGGGCCCGGACCCGGAGGTGATGGCCCTCCAGGCCGCCGCCCGGGACGGCGACCGGCGGAAGCTGGCCGAGCTGAAGAGCCGGGCCGATGCCGGGGACGCGGATGCGCTCACCGCCTACGCGCGCCTGTTCAACCCGGTGATGAACAAGGGCGACGTCTTCGCGCCGGACGCGCAGGTCGCCGTCGCCGCCTACGAGCGCGCCGCGGCCGCCGGCAACGGCATGGCGGCGGGCGAGGCCGCGGTGCTGTACGATTCCGGCTACGGCAACGTCGCCAAGGATCCCCGGAAGGCCGCCGCCCTCGCCCTGCGGGGCGTCGACCTCAAGGACGACCAGATCACCTTCTGGCTGCTGTTCCCGGAGGCGGGCAACTGGAGCGACGGGTTCTGGGGCGCGATCCAGGCCGCGCTGACCGCCCGCGGCTTCTACACGCTCCCGGTCGAGAACAAGCGCAATGCCGCGGTCATCACGGCCCTGCGCGCCTACATGAAAGCCAAGTCATGAGCGGCGTCACGATCGGGACCGACCGGATCCGGGCGCACGCGACGCTCTGGTACGCGGACGCGCGCTACCGCCTCGCCTGGCTGGTCCTGCCCCAGGCCGCGGTCGCGCTCCTGGCCGGCCTCGCCCTGGCGCTGCTGAGGCCCGCGGGCGAGTGGGGCAGGCCCGCCGACAGCAAGGAGAACGAGAAGCTCTATCTCGACCTGCTCGACAGGGCCGGCAAGGACGGCGACCGGGCCGCCTTCGAGAAGCTGCGTTCGGCCGCCGAGGCCGGCGACGTCAGCGCCCGGTCGTTCATGGGCGCCCTCTACAATCCCGAATGGGCCGCGGTCTACGCCAAGAACCCGGTGAAGCCCGACGCCGCCAAGGCGCTGACCTACTACCGGAAGCCCGCCGACCTCGGCTTCCCCGGGGCTCAGCGCGGCATGACCGAGCTCCTGCTCAACCCGGCCCGCGGCCAGCACGATCTCGAGCGGGGCTGCCGCTACGGGCTGGCCTTCCAGGCGAACCCGGTCGCGGCCCGGAACAACTACCTCGATTCCTGGTCGACGCTCTACTGGATCGCCGGCTGCTACACCGATGCCGGGAGCGGCGTCCCGCGGGATCCGCAGAAGGCCGCCGACCTCTACATGGACACGGTGGCGGCCAAGCTGCCGCTCGCCATCAACACGTTCACGGACGAGCTCGGCCGCCAGCCCCCCGACCTCGTGGCGGCGATCCAGCGCAACCTCGCCAAGCGCGGCTTCTACACGGGGCCGGCCGACGGGACGGCGACGCCGCAGACGCGCGCGGCCGTGCAGGCCCTGGCCGGCCGGGGTGCCGGCCCGCAGGGCAATCCGGGGGCGGGCAACCCCGGAGCCGGCAACCCCGGGGCCGGCAACCCCGGGGCCGCAAAGCCCGCCGGCGCGCCGCCTCCGGCGCCGCCCGCGGCGACGCCGAGCGTCGAGGACCTGATCGCGCTGTCGAAGGGCGCGGTCTCCAACGCCGCCGACGCGGCGAAGCTCCGGGGCCTGGCGGAGAGCGGCGTCCCGGTGGCCCAGTACCTCTACGCCGCGATGCACCTGTCCCCGGCCAACAAGGAGCAGCGGGTCACCGCGCCGGACGGTCCCCTGGCGGCCCGGTATCTCGAGCGCCTCGCAGTCGAGCGCTCCTTCGCCCCCGCGGCGACCTCGGCGGCCTTCCTGTACGATCTCGGCGGCGCCGGCCTGCAGCGGGACCCCGCGAAGGCGGCCGACCTGACGATCCGCGCCCTCGAGCTCAAGTCCACCGAGATCCTGCAGAATCTCGAGCAGGACCAGTGGGGCGCCGGCTTCTGGGCCGCCCTCCAGCAGCGCCTCGCCGACCGGAATCTCTACCAGGGCCGCGTCGTCGACCAGCGCAACGACCGGACCATCCAGGCGGCGCGCCGCCTCCTCGGCAATCCATAGGAGACGGCCATGGGCCCCCGCCGCAAATATCCCGCGCGGTTCCCGGCCCCTCGGGCCGGGAACCGCATCGGCCGCCGCGCCGCCGCGCCGCTGGCGGCCCTGCTGTCGGGCCTGCTCCTGCCCGCCGCCGCGCAGGCGCAGATCAAGGTCCGCAAGGCCGACTGCTTCTTCGCGGCCGACGGCAGGACCGTCATCGACGGGGTCTGCGAGTTCCTGACCGACGCGCGCAGCTACGGCGTGGGCGGGTTCCGCCTCGCCACCTACACCGACGGCTACCTGCGCGACGGCGTGGTCGTGTCGGTGACGGCGCCGGGCCAGGGCACGGCGACCTGGAACCGGGAGCCCGGCGGCAAGCCCGAGGACGGTCCCGCCGACGGCGTCACCGGGGAGGGCGCCTGCTGGACCGGGTCCCGGAGCCGGATCTGCGCCTGGAAGGTCGGCGAGGGCCGCCCCGGCTTCGGCGGCGCCCCCGCGGCGGCGCCCGAGGCCGGCGCCCCGCGGGCCGCCGACTGCTACCTCGAGGTCGCCGGCGATGTCCGCCTCGACGGGGCCTGCCAGTTCCGGTCGGAGACCGGCCAGACCGGCGCCCGCGGCTTCGAGATCCGCTCCTACGCCGCGGGCAAGCTCGACGTCGTGGCGCAGCTCGTCCGCGACTCGCAGAACCCGCTGAGGGCCACGGCCTTCTGGAACGGGTCGTCGGGAGGCCTGCGCGCCGCCGAGGCCCTCGGTGCCCTGTCGCCGAGCGGCCCCTGCTGGGACAATGACGGCGTCCGTCTCTGCGTCTGGCAGCCCGGCCAGCCCCGCGGCGGCTGGGACCGGCGGGACGGCGGGACCGCGCCGGCCCGCGACCGGCCGGCCGAGGCCCGGGCTCCGGCCCCGCCCGACACGCCGCCGTCGCCGTCGCCGTCGCAGCCTCCGCCTGGCGACAGCGCGGAGGCGCGCGATCCGCCATCGGGCACGTTCCTGAAGCTGTCCTTCAGGGGCCGCTGCGAGTCCCTGATGATGGACGGGGAGGACCTCACCGCGACCTGCGCCCCGGAGGCGGTGAACACCTCCGTCGTCGGCAGCCCGAAGGCCGGGTTCATCTTCGGCACCACCGACGGCAAGGCCATGGCGTTCCTGGCCTCGGCCAAGGGCTTCGTCGAGGGCGGCACCCTGCACCAGCCCGTCGACGAGGTGATGTACGCCGAGCGCGACCAGTCCACCTTCAAGGTGAAGGGCACCTGCGAGATGCCCAATCCGATGGGCGGCCCGGTGGTCATCACCTGCGACGCCCGGTCGGCGAACAGCACCTACGCTGTCCGGTTCCGCACCGACGGCGGCAAGCCGGTCCTGACCCGCGGCGACTCGAAGTGAGGGCCCCGCCGCGGACCGGGGCCACCCGTCCCGCAATTCGAGGAGGATCCATGGCACGACGCGTCGCGACGACGGGAGCGGCCGGCGCCGCCGGGATGTTCGCCGGCCTCCTGGGGCTCTGCCTCGCCGGACCGGCGCTCGCGGGGTCCACGAGCGTGACCGCGCGGCCCGGGCAGCGGGTCCGCCTCGACGGCTACGCCACCCACGAGACCCGGCCGGGCTGCCCGTCGGTTCCGGCGGCCGCGATCGAGCTGGTCACGCCCCCGCGCGGCGGACGGATCGAGCAGCGGCGCGAGTTCCTGGTCCTCGGCCAGAACATCGACGGCACCCCGTCGCGGGACGGCTGCCAGGACGTCGAGCGGGACGCGCGGACGCTCTACTACACGGCCCGGCCGGACTTCTCCGGCCAGGACACGGTGTCGGTGATCGTCACCTTCGTCACCGGCGAGGAGGCCACCTACACCTACCGGATCACGGTGCCCGCGGGCGAGGGCAGGCGGGCGCCGGCGGTGTCCCAGGCGCCCGCGCCCCGCGACGCCGGCCTCGCGCGGCCGGCCCCGACGGCGCGGGCCGCTCCGGCCGAGCGGGCGGCCCCGGCTCCGGCTCCGACGCCCCAGGAGGCCAGCACCGGCGACTTCCTGCGCGACGCGGTCCGCGGCGCGGTCCCGGCCACCCGGCCGGCGCCGGCCGCGCCGCCCCCGAAGGCCGCCGAAGCCGCGGCACCGGTATCCGGCACGCCCGCACCGCCGCAGCAGCTGGCACCGCCGCGCCCGCCCGCCGCGCCGCAACTCTGACGCGTCGCCGACGGCCGGATCGGCCGCCCGCGCCCATCGCCAAGCCGAGGACGAGTCCCGTGCATCAGCGCCTCCCGAACGACCCCCGCTTTGCAGCACCGACCCGGCCGCGGCGGCGCGCCGGCGTCCGCGCCCTCGGTGCGGCGCTCGGTTCGGCGCTCCGCCCGCCGCTCTGCCTGCCGCTCTGCCTGCCGCTCTGCCTCACGTTCTGCCTCGCCCTGCCGGCCCGCGCGGAGGTGGAGAGCAAGACCGCGCGCCCCGGCCAGCGGACCTTCCTCCAGGGCTTCACCTACTACTTCGCCACGCAGGGGTGCCGGTCGCGGGCGGCCACGATCGAACTGGTCCGGCCGCCGCGCGGCGGCCGCATCGAGCAGCGGCGCGAGTTCCGGATCCTCAGCGGCAAGGTCGACGAGACCGGGGCGCAGATCCGGCAGCTGGACGGCTGCGAGGACGCCAAGAAGGATGCGATGTCGCTCTACTACACGGCGCGGCCCGACTTCTCCGGACTCGACACCCTGTCGATCGACGTCACCTTCGGGGACGGGTCGACGGTGCCGT
>NZ_BBUX01000050.1:0-45527 GCF_000974725.1 Methylobacterium sp. ME121 | reverse complement strand
TACCACCCGGGCATCCGACCGGTGCCGGGTCAGGCCGACATACACCTCGCGTGCATCCGTCGATGTCGCCACAAGCATCACCGCGGAGGCGCTCGTTCGCCCCTGTGCAGCGTGCACGGTCCCGGCATAGGAATGCACGATCTTAGGCTGGAGGGGCTTGCCGCCGAACCGCGGCTCTCGTGCCAATTGCTGCCAGGGCGCGGCGAGCACCCGACCATCCTCCAGCACCAGGTGTAGCTGGGATTGCCCGTCCGGATTAGTGGTGATGCTCTCGACCCGGGCACGATTGCCGTTGCGGATCGAGAGGTGCGGCAGGCTTTCGCCGAAGCGTAAGGAGTCGCCCACCGCCAGGGCGAGAACGGTCGGCCTGTCCGCACGATCCCGCGCCGGTAGCCTGACGAGATCGGGTCCCAGTTTCCCTTCTGTCCGCAATACGGCACGGGCTTTCAGGTTCAGCGCCGCCGCATCGGCGTTCCGGCGCGTCAGCATCAGCGCGTCCGCACCGTGACGTGCTCGTGCCTCGGACCACAGTGTAATTGTTCGTGCCTGGGCGGCCCCGGCCCCGGAAATCAGCTCGACCCGGTCGTTGGCAGCGTAGGCGCGCAGACCTGCGTCGGCATCGCCGCCCGCCATGATCATCGAGGCGGCGCGTTGCCAGTCCACCATCTGGCGCCGGACCTCGCCGAGCATGCTCGCACGCCCAACTTCCTCGGTGACTGCCCGCAGAGCAGACGCTCCCCCGACCGACGCGAGCTGGCGGCGGTCGCCGATCAGCACCACCTTGGCGCCCGCTTGCCGGGCTTCGCTTAGGACCGCCTCCAGATCGCGCGTCGAGACCATCCCGGCCTCGTCTACCAGCACCAGGGTATGCTGATCGAAGGAGGCACTCCTAATTTCTGCAGCGCCTATCTTAGCCCCAGCCTGCTCCCTGGCCCAGACGGAGCGCCAGCGGGCGATAGCCTGGGCCGGGATGCCGGTGGAGCGGGCAAGCTCGTCGGCGGCCACCCAGGAGGGCGCCAGGCCAATCACGCGCAGTTTGCTGCGGGTTGCGGCAAGAACCAGGGCTTGTGCCGTGGTGGTCTTGCCCGTGCCTGCCCCGGCCTCAAGGATTGATACCCCATCTGATCCGGTGACCTGGCGCACCGCCTCAGCCTGCTCCGGGCTGAGATGGGGGGCGGCAGCCAGCGCTGTCGTCACCGCCTCGGGCACGATCCATGTCCGCTCTCCAGGCCGCTCGGCCGCGCGCAGCAGGGCTGCCTCGCAGGCGGCAAGGCCCGGGCTGGTCCAGCAAGCATTCTGTCCAGGATCGAGCGCTACCGGGCTCAAAGGCATGAGCTGGCCGTCGCGCTCCAGATCGGCGAGCTCGGCCTCGACCGCTCCAATCCCGAGTCCGCGCAAAGCGGCCTTCTCCAGGGCTGCCTGCAGCAGGGCCGCACGGCTCAGTACGTTCTCGTGCCGAAACAAGGCCGAGGCGGCACGGGCTACGGGCGTGTCGCCGGCGATCTCGGGTGGGTCGAAGGGTTCTGCCACCTCCCGCTCGGCGTGATCGGCCCCGTGCGCCCGGCCCGCGTCGGCCTCCTGTGCCGCCCGCAGAGCCTCCTGCCAGGGATCAATGCTGATAGCCCCGAGTTCGGCCTGCCAGCGCGCCTCTAGCTCGGGCCCGCTCGGCAGCTCGGCCTTGTCGCGCCGCGTGGCCAGCGCCGCCACCTCGCGCTGGGCGCTTGTTGCGCCTGGCCCGGCCCGCTCCTGGATCTGAGCCGAGCGCTTGGAGAAGGCTGCGAGCAGTGCGTCCGATACACCGGCGACCTCCCACTGACCCTGGCCGGCCGGGCGATAGTTGAAGCCGAACTGGGCCTGCAGCTCCTGGCTGAGCGCGGCTCGGTAGGCGGCCCCGAGCCCGCGCTGCTGCTCGAACAATCGGGCTGGATCAACCGTAAGGTGAGACAGCGATTTGTATCTATTAGAAGTGGAGCTTTGAGGTGCGCCGGCAACGTTGAGGATCACGCAGTGGGTGTGCAGGTTGGGATCTCCCTCTCGGGTGGTGAAGTGGTCAAAGCGCGCCACGATCAGGTCGCTCGGCCGGTGCCGCTCGACGCCGCCCGCTCCGGTGCGCACCTCGACCAAGCTCTCGCGCGCTAGAAAGGCGAGGGCCTGCTCGACCGCGGCGCGATGGGCCGCCTCAATCCCGGCGCGCTGCTCAGGGCTGCCGGCCGCCCAGAGCACGCTTACCGCCTTGGCCGGCGTCAGGGTGCAGTCGGTCCCGGACTGATGCCGTGCACCGGCGCCGCGCACCAGCGGCTTGCCCGTGCTCGGATCGAGTCCGGCGCACAGGCTTCGGAAGGAGGTAACGGTAACGGCCGCTCCTTGCCGCACCACGCTCTCCCCCGACGACCACCAGGTGCCCTCGCCCTCAGCTTGGTAGTATGCCTCGCGCCGATCGGGCCGGACCTCGTCTTGGCTCTCGGTCAGGTAGTAGGCTGCCGCGTCCGAGCCCGGTCGCAGCCGCTGCAGGGAGGCGGTCACAGCACCAACGCCTCGCCCTTAACTGGCCGGTAGCGGCACAGGCTGCCCGGCTCGAACGCGTCCGCATCGGCGCCGAGCTTGCCGACAGACTGGGCCATTGCCAGGATTGCAGCATCGACCTGTTCCAGCCGCTCGACCAGCACACGGTGACGGGTGGCGACCTCCAGGTGTTGCGCCACGCAGTCGCCGATCAGGCTCTCGGGCGTCCAGCCCCGCTCAGCCGCGGATTGGCGTAAGGCGGCGGCGACCTCATGTGGAAGGCTGACACTGAAGCTGACGTATTGGGGCATGGCACCAACCTGGGATCGCAGCGCCCTCAAGCAGAGCTGAGGCCGGCGGCTCTGTTGCCGCGGACGGTCCTGGCATGGGAGGGTGCGGCTCGGCGAGGGCCGTGCGCATCCAGGGTTAACGAACTGGGGCCGGAGCACTTCAGTGCGTGTGGTGTGATACCTCTTCTCTTGCCGTACACGTTACCGTACCGCTGCCGTCCTGGGCCGTAGCCTGCCGCCCGCGGCCGGACCCTAACGTCGACTTGCCGCCGCCCACGGCATTCGAGCGATCGGCTGCACGCCGTGGCAAGCCCCGCTCTGCTAGGGCGTCGCCATGGCCCAGCGCTCCCGCCTCGACCTACGCCGCCTCGCGCGCGACGCCGCCGCGACCCCCGGCAGCCGTCGCAAGGCCGGTGCCCCGGGCGGTCGGCCCGCCACGGGTCTGATGGATGCCGTGCGCGACCACCTCGACGCCCTCATTGCTCTCCAGGCCGGCGGCTTGACCTGGGATGCGGTCGCGGCCGGCCTTACGGCGCAGGGCTTCACCACCGCCGACGGCCAACCGATCACCGGGCGCAATCTTACCGGCATCATCTCCAGCGTCCGCCGGCAGGCCGCCGCCCGCGAGGCCAGGACGGCGGCGCGGGCGGCCCGCCCTGATCGGCCGGCCTCCCCACAATCTGAGCCGATCCCCACCGGCTCGGCTCAGCGGCCGTCGCGGCTCGCACCAGAACTCCGCCCGGATCGTGAGACGCCAGGCCCATCAGCCTCGGATGCACCGCTCACCGAGGCGGAGATCCGGCGGCTGCAGGCCGAGAAGCACAGCCACCTGTTCAAGAAGGACTGACACCCATGCCCCGCGTCCTCCTCGTCGCCCAGGAAACCGGCGGCGTCGGCAAGTCGACCGTGACCCGCGGCTTGGCCGAGGCCGTCCCGGACGCGCCGGTCCTGGAGATCGAGTCGGTGCACCGCCTGACCGAGTTCAAGGCCGCGACGGCCGCCAACGAACCCGGCAGCGTGCGCTACTTCGAGATGCGCGCCACGCGCGAGGCGATCGAGTCGAGCGGCGGCAAGGCCGCGCGGTCCGAGCTCGACGACGTGATCAACGCACTTTACGAGGTCGCGGCTCCCACCCTCGTCGACATCGGCGCCAACACCTCGGCGAGCCTGCTCGGAGTCCTGAAGGACGAGGCGCCGGAGCTGCGCAAGGCTGGGATCGAACTTGGGCTCGTGGTGGTGGTCGCCGCCGAGGCCGGCTCGCTGGCGGATGCGGGCAAGTTGCTGCAGGCCGCGCGGGACTGGACCGGGGCCCGGTTCGTCGTAGCCAACGGCGTGCGCGGCGCGATCGACCTGACGATCCTGGAGCGCGTGGTCGGCGACGCGGCAGTCACGCACCTGCGCGCCTTCGAGCTGGAGGATGAGACGCGTGGGGTGCTGGCGGCCGGGCAGCTGCGCGGCATCGGCCGGCTCGACCGGGCGAGCCTGGTCAAGCAGACCTCGCCGGCCCAGGCCGGGCGGATCCTGCGCGATCTCACCGCGTTCCGCCTCGCCGTGATGGAGGCGGTGAAGCCGGCGGCCCTCTGGCTGGTCGAGGAGGCACCGATCCCGGCCCGAGCTAGTACACCAGCAGGGGGGAGCAAGCGTGCCCGCAACACCTGAAGACGTGCACGCCCGCCTCGCGCGGGCCGGCCGTGATGCGCGCGAGGCTGCGGCCGGGTTCGAGCGGGACAGCCGCGCCGCGCTCACCCGGCTGAAGACGCGCCCGATCCATGAGCGGTTCGCGGCCTTAGAGAGGGGCGCAGCACAGCTCCTGCCCGAACATCGGCGCGAGCTCCTGCTCTCCATTCGCAACCAGTCCGACGAGGCGGGGACGGATGCCCGGACCGGGCCGCGCCACGCCAGCCGCATCGCGGTCTGGCGCGGGCGCCTGCCGTACCACGTGCGCCGGCTCACCCGTGACGCCCTGCTCGCGCTCTGTCTGATGTCTGCGCTGGTCCTGGCCTACCGCCGCACGCCGATCTCCTGGGTCGAGGTGCGGGGCGACCGGGATGTGACCGCCGCCTGGGTCATGCCGGATGGGCGATCCGCCGGGGACCGCCTCGTGGCGGGGCGCGCCTACGCACTGATGCGGGACGCTGACGGTGTGGCTGAGCTGCGCGACTGGCGCTCAGGTGAGGGCTATGCCGCAACCCGCGTGCCGTCAGATTGGCTGCGGACCCGCTCCGGCCCATCACGCTGAGGTCCGGATCTCTCGATCCGTCGGGGCTCACGTCGGACACGCGGCGTTCCATCGGGCCCTCGGTTGGGCGGATTGATCCTTCTGCCGCGGCAGTCGCGTTTTCACCGTCAGCTGAGGCGCGTCCAAATGGCGGCCGCCCCCACGTCGGGCATCCCCGGCTCACCGCGTCCGACCGACCGGCGGCACTGCGGTGATCAGCCTGCGGAAGCGCGGGTCGGTATGTGCGACCGTCTTCTTCAGGCGCAATGGATGGCGCGTGTGGCCGCCGCTATTGGGAAACACCAAGAGCTCGTCACCCGGCATCGCGATCAGTGCCTCTTTGGTCATCAGGCGTGCGCCCTGCGAGGCCCGGGTCGTGGACGGCGTACCCTTGGCGTCACCGGTCGGGGCCGTCTGAGTCTCGACGAACGCGGTGTAGTCGCCGATCGCCCGCGACCATCGCTCGGCTTCATCTGGATCGACGGCCGGCACGTCGAAGACCGTGACGACCTCGGCGGTGTTGAGCAGCACATCCGCCCCCGCCTCGCCATAGAGCCCAACGAGTTGGGCGCGATCCTGCCACATCGTCCACAGGCTGGCGCCGTAGCCAGGCAGCTCGCCCGCCGCGGTCAGCAGCGCGTCGAACCGGCCGAGCACCGCGGCCTCGTCGACGAAGATCATCAACCGCTCGGCCGGGCGGTGGCGGCGCACCGAAGCGAACAGGTCGGACAACAGCCAGCGTAGGAACGGGGCGAGCACCGCCTTGTACTCGGTCGGTACCGCCACGAACAGGTCGACGGCGCCGGTGGACAGCTCCGACAGCTGGAAGGTCGAATCACCGACGAGGTCGCGCAGGCGCCGATCGGCGAGCCACTGGAACGCCTGCAGAGCTGTGGATTTGATCGGGTCCTTGGTCTTAGGATCGGCCTCCAGGATCTCCATGGCGGCGTAGGCCGCGGGCTCGGGCCAGTGGTTGACGTACTGCTGGAGGAGGCCGTGGAAGCGGGCCTCGTCAGTCAGAAGGTCCTGAACTTCCACGACCGTACACGCTTCCGGCCGGCGTAGGGCAACCAACAGCGCGCCGGTGATCAGGTCGACGGCCCGGTTGCGGAAGTAGGCAGAGGCTTCGCCGTCACCGGAGGCCTCAGGCAGGAGCGCCAGCGCGGTGCTCTGAAGGTAGAGGACGTCGTTCGGGTCACGGCCCTGGAGTGGGTTCCAGTGGTCGGTGCCGCCGGCCAGACCCATGGGGTCAAGGCAGATGACGCGGCGCCCGAGCGCCCGGCGCCGAGCGGCCACGGCGCGGTACACCTCTCCTTTGGGGTCGAACACGACAGCGGGTCCGCCCCAGCCCTGCGGTTCCGGGAAGGCGAGGTTGGGGATGAGCAGGCCCGAGGTCTTGCCCTTGCGCGGCGGCGCGATGGTGACGAGCGTGCCCTGTACGGCGATGCGGACGGCACGGCCGGTCTCAGGATCGCGGCCGAGTTCGAGCCCGTCACGAAGGCGCCCGCGCTCTGCCGTGGTGGCAAAGCGGGACGAGCCGAACAGGTCGGAAGTGTCCCGCTTCTGTTCGGGCTTTACGCGCCGCAGAAGATGGAACCCGAATAAGATAATAAAAGGCGAGAAGGCTAGGAGGGTAGCCAGCGACCAGCCGCCATTGGAAAACTCGGGCGCACGGCCGATTAACATCCGGTAGGGTGTTGCGAGTGCATCGCCGGCACGCAACGAGAATAGCGTGCCAGTCCAAGTAGCTAAGCTGGGTACATCCGCGGGCCAGAAAGCTAAGTCAAACCCATGCTGTATCATCCCACCTACTATGTATGTGAACAACAAGGCAAAAATCGTGATCAATGCTAGGTGCATGGTAACTCGAATAGATTTTCAGCGAATGGTACCGATGTTTTTCTAAGGCTATATATTCGCGAATTCGCTATGTTTAGATGGTAAATTAATGAAAATTTTACAGATGTGTATCTTATTGCAGAGCAGACGATGGGATTTTCGAAAAAATGCTTGAACATCTTCGCACGCCAGAAGCTCAGCGACAAATGGTAGATATCCTGAACTGGCTCAGAGTTGATGAAAACAGGATTTTAATTCGGAACAATTTAGAAGAATTGCCAACTGGTACACAATTTTTTCGTTTGACAAGAGCGGTAGACGAGGAAGCCGCCCAAAAGATACTAGATTTTAGGCCAACTTTTTTTGCAACAACTGAAGAAGAGGCGAATAAATATCTCGGATTTGCTAATCGTATTCCAACTGGGCGGCTTCTTATGATGCGTGCTACTACCCTTAAGCCAATTAGGTCGGCCAGCGCAGATCAATTTGCAATCACTAGCGCAATTTATTTAGGATCAGGCAATGGTGCTAATAGATTAAGTTCACTTTCGTATCTTTATCCGCCTCATGATAATCTTCCAGAAGGCTTAAGTGACACTATCACTATAAGAATTCAGAGATGGATCGTCCCGATTGTTGTTTCTCGTTTTTTAGAACATAAATTTCGCGCCTTAAAAAGAACTGGCGTTGACGAAATAAACATTAATAAACCATTATATTCAATGGATATTGAATTTGACTGGTTAGAGTAGTAAAAGTAATTCTGTCGCAATTCGGGAGTATGCAAAAATACCCTTTCTCCGGCAATAGAAAAGCCGACACGTTTTTCCGACAAAAACGGGGCTGTTTTAGGCGGAGGATACCAATACCTGGCGTATTGCCGGAAAAACGGTCGTTTTACGTACATTGCAGGTCGCGCTACCTATCGTTGAGTTCCAATGGGGCAAGCTCTTTGGAACGGCATCGCTGGAACTCAACCATGACGTTGGCAAAAGCGCAGCTTATCGACATCACGACCCGTGCTTGACATCACGCGCCCGGCGCCAATTATGGGGGCTCGGGAAGCGATCTCCCGACGAGGCTCCGGCTGAAGAATCGCGTCCAATCTGCATTCGCTGCAAGGACGCGCCATGCCTACGCCTAACGCTATTCCTGTCGACAAACTCGCTCGCCTCGTCGGCACGCCCGCCTGCCCGATCCTCATCGACGTCCGCACCGCTCGCCATTTCGCAGAGGAGCCGCGCCTGATCCCCGGATCGCGGCCGCGCCAGTGGGATGCTGTCGCCGAGTGGGCGCCGGCACTGCGCGGCAGGCCCGCCGTCGTGATCTGCCAGCAAGGCCAGAAGCTCAGCCACGGGGTTGCTGCTTGGTTGCGCACGTCCGGGATCGTCGCCGAGGTTCTCGATGGCGGCACCACAGCGTGGGCACGGGCGGGGCTGCCGATGGTACCCGTCGACAAGCTGCGGAACTGCGACACGCAAGGGCGCACCGTCTGGGTCACCCGCGCCAGACCCAAGGTCGACCGCATCGCTTGTCCCTGGCTGATCCGCCGCTTCGTCGATCCCGAGGCGGTGTTCCTGTTCGTTCCAACCCCTGAGGTCGAGGAGGTCGCGCGATGCTTCAACGGAGAGGCGTTCGACGTCGACGCGCCCGACGTGTTCTGGAGCCATCGAGGCGAACTCTGCACCTTCGACGTCATGGTGCAGGAGTTAGGATTAGCCACGCCGCCGCTTCTGCACCTCGCCACGCTTGTTCGCGGCGCCGATACTGCCCGGCCGGACCTCGCACCCGAGGCCGCGGGATTGCTCGCCGCCTCGCTCGGCTTGTCGCGGATCTACGCCGATGATCTCGCGCAGCTCGATGCGGGCATGCTGCTCTACGACGCCTTCTACCGCTGGTGCCGTGACGCAACCGACGAGGGTCACAACTGGCCGACCAACAAGCCTCGGCCGGGGGCTTGATCATGGGGAGCGCCGTCATGGAACGCGCATCCCGCGCGGCGGAGACACCGGTCGTACCCCCCGCGTCTATCACCCTCACCGAGGCGCTGCCCGTCTGGACCCGCATCGCCGCGCTCTCGTTCGGTGGCCCGGCGGGACAGATCGCCGTCATGCATCGCATCCTTGTCGAGGAGCGACGCTGGATCTCCGAGAGCCGCTTCCTGCACGCCCTGAACTTCTGCACGCTGCTGCCTGGCCCCGAGGCGCAGCAGCTCGCGACCTATGTCGGCTGGCTGATGCACGGCACCCGCGGTGGGCTCGTCGCGGGCGGGCTGTTCGTCCTGCCGGGCATCGTCGCCATCATGGCCTTGAGCTGGATCTACGCCCTCTACGGCAACGTCGGGTTCGTCGCCGGCCTGTTCTTCGGGCTGAAGGCGGCCGTGCTGGCCATCGTGCTCCAGGCCGTGATCCGCATCGGCAAGCGAGCGCTCAAGGGTCCCGTGCTGCTCAGCCTCGCGGCGGCGGCGTTCGTGGCGATCTACTTCCTCGATGTGCCCTTCCCGGTGATCGTGCTCACAGCTGGCGTCATCGGCTACTTCGGTGGCCGGGCCGGGCTGCCCCAGTTCAAGGGGGGCGGGCACGGGGGTGGCGGCAAGGTCGTGGAAGGCCCCTTCCTCCTCGACGACTACGAGCTCCCGCAGGAACGTGCAGCCACCGGGCACACGCTGCGGATGCTGCTGACCTGGGGTGCGATCTGGCTGGTGCCGGTCGTCGCCATCCTTCTCTCCGTCGGGCCGGACGACGTGTTCAGCCAGATCGCGGTGTTCTTCTCCAAGATGGCGATGGTGACCTTCGGGGGCGCCTACGCGGTGCTCGCCTACGTCGCCCAACAGGCGGTGGAGCATTACGGCTGGCTCAAGCCCGGCGAGATGCTCGACGGTCTCGGCATGGCCGAGACCACGCCGGGTCCGCTGATCATGGTCACCCAGTTCGTGGGCTTCATGGCGGCCTTCCGGGCACCGGGCTCGCTGCCGCCGCTCCTCGCCGGCACGCTCGGCGGGCTTCTCACCACCTGGGTGACCTTCGCGCCCTGCTTCCTCTGGATCTTCGTCGGCGCCCCTTACGTCGAGCGCCTGCGCGGCAACCGGGCGCTCGCCGGTGCGCTCTCGGCCATCACCGCGGCGGTAGTCGGCGTGATCCTCAACCTCGCGGTCTGGTTCGCGCTGCACACCGTCTTCGCCGAGACGCGGCCGTTCGCGGCCGGCCCGCTCCGCTTCGACCTGCCGGTGCTGGCAAGCCTGAACCCGTGGGCTCTGCTCCTCTCAGCCGCGGCCGTGCTGGCCGTCTTCCGGTTCAAGATCGGCATGATCCCGACACTGGCTGCCTGTTCGGCCGCCGGCATCCTCCTGCATCTCGCGGGAGCCGTCGCATGAACCGCGGGACCGTCCCGGGCGCCATCCTGCTGCTCCTCGCGGCGTCCGCGGGCTCGGCATGGGCGGACGGGTTGCCGGGCTTCGAGCCGATGCAGACGGGACCCGGCTCACCGGGGCGCTGGCGAACGGTCGCGGACGCCGACGCGACAGCCGGACGTGCCGTCGAGCAATCGAGCGACGACCCCACTGAGGACCGCTTCCCGCTGCTGATCCGGATGGCGACCGCTCCCGCGGACGTGACGGTCCGAACACGGATCAAGCCGGTGTCGGGGACCGTCGATCAGGCCGGTGGCTTGGCCGTCAGACTTCTCGACAGGAACAACTACTACCTCGTCCGAGCCAATGCCCTCGAAGGCAACGTGCGCTTCTACAAGGTCGTCGCCGGGCGCCGGACCCAGTTGGCCGGGGCCGACGTGCCGGTCGCCGCCGGCGTCTGGCACGATCTCGCCCTAACCGCCCGCGACGACCGGTTCACGGTATCGTTCGACGGCCGCGATCTTTTCTCGGCCACCGACGCGACGATTGGCACGCCCGGCAAGGTTGCCTTCTGGACCATGTCGGACAGCGTCACGCGCTTCGACCGCCTCGATGTCGAGGAACTCCGATGATGGCGCGCCGCCCGCTGGCCATCGCGTTCGCCGTGGCGGCCGCCCTTGCCGGGCCGTCGGGCTCTGCCGGGGCCGAACCCTTCCGGAGGCTTCTGGGACGCGACCTCGCCGTTCGGCTGCCTGGCATGGAACTCACCGACGACGTGCATTGGGCCTACGGCTTCGAGCGCGGCGGCCGCCTGCGCTCCGTGTCGATGGGCACGCTGCGGATCGGCTCCTGGCGCGTCCGGGGCGACGAACTCTGCCTCGACGGCGGTCCGGACGGAGCCCGCTGCTTCCAAGTCTGGGCCGCACGCGACGACATCGAACTCCGTCGCGGCGACGGGAGCCTTCCCGACGCCGGCACCCTCCGGAACCCCCAGGCGCGCCGCTAGCGGCCGCCTCTCCTGAAAGGAAGAACCCCATGTCCAACGATATCGACCGTCGCCACCTGTTCCTCGCCGGCGCTGGCCTCGCCGCCGGCATGGTGGCCGGCCCATCCGCCGCGGCGGACGGACCTACTCCGGGGCAACCCGCGATCAAGCTGCCGCCCTACACCCCCAAGCCGCTGCCGCTCGACCCGCAGAAGATCCAAGGGATGAGCGAGCGCATCATGATTAGCCACTACGAGAACAACTATCTCGGAGCGGTGAAGCGCCTGAACTCCATCGCCGATCAGCTCGCGACGATGGACTACGAGAAAGCGCCCGGTTTCGTCGTCAATGGGCTCAAGCGCGAGGAGCTCATCGCCACCAACTCGATGATCCTGCACGAGCTGTTCTTCTCCAACCTCGGCGATCAGAGCAAGCCGGGCCCGGAGTTGGAGGCGGCCCTGGTCCGCGACTTCGGCAGCGTCGAGCGCTGGCGCTCGCAGTTCACCGCAATGGGGCGCGCCGAGGGTGGCGGATCCGGCTGGGTGCTGCTGACCTACAGCCCGCGCGACAAGCGCTTGGTCAACGCCTGGGCAGCCGACCACACCACAACCCTGGCCGGCGGCACGCCCATCCTGGCGATGGACATGTACGAGCACGCCTACCAGATGGATTTCGGGGCGAAGGCGGCGAACTACGTCGACGTGTTCATGAAGGTCATCCGGTGGGAGACGGCCGACCGCCTCTACGACGAGGCGAGGCGCGCCGCATGAGGGGCCGGCGCATCCTCGGCGTCGCCGTGCTCGCGGCGTTCGCCGCCGTGGGCACACTCCCGGCGAGGGCCGTCGACGGAGGAACCGCTGCCCCGCCGACCGAGGCCCCGGCCGACGGTCCGCTCCGGCAAGGTCCGGTGGACGTGACGGGGCGCAGGACGCAGGACCTCTACCTGGCATGCCTCGCCGAGCAGGGGGCGGCGTCCGGCTGGTGCAGCGCCTATCTCATGGGCGTCGCCGACACGCTCACGGCCTTCGGCAACGGCGGCGACAGGGGTGGTCTCTGCAACGTGGACTACAGCATCGAACAGCTGTCGGAGACCTTCCTGACCTGGGCGCGGGCGCATGACACCATGTTGCAACTCGACATGTTGGCCGGGGCCACGATTGCCTTCCGGCAGCGCTGGCCCTGCCGATAGCGGCCGTGTCGGGATCGGGGTTCATCACCGAACCGGCGGGCGGGCCTTGTGCCGGTCATTCTCGCGAGCGACCAATGCCCTCTAAGGCTCCACAACCTTTCAAAGTCGCTGTCGTCTGGCGAGGTGATGCCCAAGCGCGAGCCGAGGCACGCCCCGAGACGAGCCGGTTCGCGGCGATCTTTGCCGCCCTGGAACGCCATGGTGTCATCGCCGAGCCAGCAGTTTGGACCGAGGATCTCGCCAGTGAGGTCCGGACCCAACTCATGGCGGCGGACGGGGTGCTCGTCTGGGTGAACCCTGTGGCGGCGGACACGGGCCAAGACCGCAGGGCCCTCGACGCGGTCCTGCGGGAGGTCGCCGCCGCCGGCATCCTCGTCAGCGGCCATCCGGACGTGATCGACCAGATAGGCACCAAGGAGGTGCTGTACCGGACGCGGGCGATGGGCTGGGGAACGGATACGCATCTCTACGGGAGCCATGCGGCCCTCGCGGCAGAGTTCCCCGCGCGTGTGGCAGAGGGACCTCGGGTCCTGAAGCGCAGCCGCGGCAACGGCGGCATCGGCGTGTGGAAGGTCGAACGCGCTACGGGCTCGGACGTCCTGGTGCAGGAGGCGAGCGACAGGAGCCTGCGCACCGTGTCGCTCGACGCATTTCTGAATGAGCGTGCCTCCGACTTTGTGGCAGGCGTCACCCTCGTCGACCAACCGTTCCAGGCGCGGCACCTGGAGGGGATGGTTCGTTGCTACGTCAGCGGCACGCGCGCCGCTGGATTTGGTGCCCAGTACGTCACGGCTCTGGCGCCGCCCGAGCACGGACGGGCGACGCCGCGCCTGTACTCCGGTCCGGAGGACGAGCGGTTCCAGCGCCTGCGCCGCCAGCTGGAACGGGTGTGGATCCTGCAGATGACGGACCTGCTCGGCCTGGAGCCGGACGACCTGCCGGTCATCTGGGATGCCGACTTCCTGTTGGGGCCGAAGGATGCCAGCGGTGAGGACACCTACGTGCTCTGCGAGATCAACGCGAGTTCGGTGTTCCCAATTCCCGACAAGGCGCCCGAAGCCGTTGCCGCCACAATGCTCCGGCGGCTGGTCAGTGCCCGCGGTTATCGAGTGGCCTGAGCGGCCCCGGCAGAGCCGTAGCACCAGTCTCAATCAGCGGGTCAGAAGCGGTTTCCCGAAGATCGACGGTGCAAAATCATCTAGGAAGATCAAGATTTGCGTGCGAAATCCGAGACTTCGACCGCCTTGTTTGTTGAGCGGTACGATCACCTCGCCCGATAGCTGCCAAACGTCTTCGACGTAGGCGAGACCAGGGTTCATAGTCGCCGCCGTCTTCTGGCGCCACGGAGTGTCAAACGCGAACTCTACGAGTGGCACGAGCTGGTGCAGCGGCTCATCCTTGGGGAGTTGGCCGGGTGTGAAGCGATCGGACAGGTACAGGGTGCTGTATTCAATCGAGAAGCCCCAGTGCAGGGTCGTGACGTTTGCCCCGCTCACAGTGCCGATCTGCCCAACCATTGCGGTCGTTTCGGCGATGGAGCGCGCGGATCGGACGTGATCCAGCGGCACCTCCAGGGAGACCGCCCCGGCGATGCCGAACGGGCGCAGCCACGCCAGCGCGTCGAATAGCGCACCAAAACCCTGGCCGAAGGTCAGGCCGGGTGCGAGCGTGTTCGGTGCGCTCGCACCCACGGCCCGAGAGCCGGTCCCACCGATGCCCCAGGTCAACGAGGCCGCCACCAGCGTCTCTTGCAGGTCGTTGCGGTAGACCTGCTGCTTGAGGGAGAGGCTGGTCTGGTCGAACCCCGCGCGTGGGGACAGACCGCCCCCGGTGCGCCATATGCCGCCGCTGTTGATGCCCACGGCGAGATCTTCGACCAGTAGGCGCTGGAACGAGCCGTAGAATGCCCGGTCACGCACCACGGGGGTCATCGTGCCGCTCAGATCGTGGCGCGCGTCGATGGTGAACAGTTGCAGCTCATCGGCCACGGCCGGGTCGTCGAACGTGATGGTGCCGGGGAAAAAGCGGTTGCCCGCGATGCCGTGCGCCTCGGCCGACTGGGCGATGCACACGGCCACCACGGTGGCGAGGGCAGCGCGTAGGATGACGACCCCTCCCGCTGCCGTCTGATGCGCATTGCCCATCAGGGATCACCCGACCGTGAGACCGAAGAGACTGGCCGCTTGCTGGGCGTGCTGGATGCCCTGCCAGCCGAGCCAGCCGGTATAAAGGCCCACCAGTACAATCAGCACGCCAGAGGCGTAAGGCGCGCGCCGGGCAAAAGTGCTGAACCCTGGCCAGCGGCTTGCCACGTGTCGGACGCTGAGGGCTGCGATTACGCCCGCCGCCACCATCGTCACGGCTAGACCGATGCTGAAGCACACCACCAGCAGGAAGCCGAGACTGAGCTGCTTAAGCTGGATGCAGAGCAGCAGCACCGTGATCGCCGCCGGGCATGGGATTAGTCCCCCTGTGAGGCCGAACATCACGATCTGCCCGGTGGTGACGGTGCGCCCCTCGAACCGCTTGCGGATGTCGGCTGCATGAGCGCGGGCGTGCGCATCGTCCTCGTCGCCGAGGTTCATGTGGCTATGGTCATGCCCGTGGTCGTGGTCGTGCTCGGTGAATGCGACGGCATAGCTGTGGCCGTGGCCGCCATGGGACAGGCTGACCGTCGCTGTGAACTCGTGCGGCTCGGGGATTTCTTCAGCGCTTTCGAGATAGCCGCCCTTATCGATCAGGCTGAACGCCTGCCGGGTGCCGTCCGGCCGCGCAGTCTCAATCGTCACGTCGCGGGCAGCGAAGCGTTCGCCTCGCTCGAAGCGGATGCGCCAGTGGGGCGGTACACCGTCCTCGAACACCTCAAGGGCAACGGTGCCATGGCCGGTATCGATATGGCGGACTTCTCCGTCATGATGGTGGCGTTGGTCGTGATCGTGTTCCGCCCGCTGCTCTCGCCACGTCCGCCAGAGCATCCAGAGCGCGATGCCGACGATGATGACGGCTGAGGCGAGCTGAAAGTACGGCTCGCTGGTCTCGCCGCCCCACTGCTGCCCGAGGTACTGGCCTCCCAAGGCAATGACCCACACCACCGCCGTGTGCGAGAGTGTCGCCGCTAAGCCCAGCAGGACCGCCTGGGTAACCGTCCCCCTGACCGCGATGATGAAGGCCGCCATCATCGTCTTAGAGTGACCCGGCTCTAGACCGTGCAGGGCACCGAGCAGGATCGCGCTCGGCACGAACAGCCACGCGTGCGCGGTCCCCTGCTGGAGCAGGTCGGTCAGTGAGGTCATACGGCGGCGTCCACTATTTCAGGTAGGTCCGCACCGCCTCGATCAAGTCGGCCGCGCCCTGGGCGCGAGCGGCATCCGGCTCGTTGTCCGGGTTCACGACGTGGTGGCGGATGTGATCTTCCATGAGTTCAGCGGTGAGACCGTTGATAGCCCCGCGCATCGAGGCGACCAGCATCAGGACATCCGTGCAGCCGATCTCGGCCTCTAGGGCTCGCTCGACGGCTTCGGCTTGTCCTTTGATCCGGCGCACGCGCGCCAGCAGCTTGGTCTTGTCCTTGACGGTGTGAGCCATCGACGGTCCTTCCGGTTAGGTCATATAGGGGAGTACCCTATATTATGTCGAGTGTGGGTATCGCCGTGGGGGGCGGAGAGGCCTCGTATCATGAAGAAGGACGACCCCTGGATTGGGGTGTGCCGGTGGGACGGGCGCTCAGTCCGAACGCAAGCCGCCGGCCTGCTCGCGTCCTGCTTTACGCCCCGTACAGATCGGCCTCGAATTTTCGAGGTGGCGTTATGGGTTCCGGGCCATCCGCGACGCACTGTGCTGGCGGGTCGTTCCAGTAGAGCTTGCCCCAACGGAACGATCAGAAGCGTGAGTCTCCTCGTTCCGCTACGTGGTCGCAGATTTTTGGAACGCTCAGGAACAGACGTCAGAGACCTGTGTGGAACATGACAGGGCGATTGCCTTCCGTCACGGCTAGCGATCGGATTTCTGTGCGACCTCTGTCGGAAAAACGGTTGCTTTCCCGACAGACATACGAAGGCGAGGAACCCCGCAGCGCCTCAGCTGTTTTCTTGTGCAGTGCAGCATAACTGCCAAGGGGCCGAACATGATTGGACCGGCAGAAATCGAAGACCTCATGCTGGAGTACGCGGATGCCGTTGCAGCTGAGGATGAGGCTGGGTGCTCCAGTGCTCGAGGCGGTGCACCACGTGCTTGGTCGTGGGGACTAGGTCCTACTCAAGGGAGCAAGGCGGAAGCGAAGTCCTACGTCTTGGTCGAGCGGCAGGGGCGCCTTGCGGTTGTCGAAGTTGCGACTGGCCAGACGATCTACACCCCGCCAGATTTTCTCTCGCCTCAGAGCCGCGCCAGATTTGACCTTCTCCTCGCTTCCCTCAATGCTGAGAGTCGCCTCATTGATGCGGTGATGGCCTTCGAGCGTGAGGCCACGCCCGCCTCTTCGGAGCCTCGATACTTGACCTTGACTTCTGGAAATCTTGAGGCCCATAGGTCGGCTTAGGCCCAATGTGGTCTTCTCAACAGGTCAGCCCGCATAGGAACCAATGAGCCGTGCCCTAGCCGGTCCCCTAAAGCTAAGCTTTGGCGCACGCTCCCTCGCTTTAACGCCTCCGCCAAGCCGAAACATTCGGCCTGCACCACGCTATTAGCCAAGCTTCTAGCCTATGCTTGAGGGATGCGGTCCGCTGTCACCGAGCTGATTTCCCGCTGAGCTACGACATTGTGCAACGCCCTCAGGCAGATGCAGCGTGAGTATAACGGTTGACGAATTTCATCAGGCATTAATATGACTCAAAATGCTCCCTCCGGGGTTGAATAGAGGAAATTCAACACGACTTAGGTGCAGTGCGATAATGCTAATATCAGGCCGCGTCACCTGAGTTGATCGCGCTTTTCATCTAAATAATAAGCGCAAGATAGACTTACAAAATTTAAGGGCAGGAAACCAAAATGGCTTTCAATCAGAACAACAATCAAGGTAAACAGCATGAGCAGACCGATAAGGCTGCCGACGCTGCGAAATACAACACCAACAAGACGACTGAGCAGGGCAAACAGTTTATCGATGCTGCTCGCGACGGCGTGAACAAGATGGTCGATCTGCGCGAGCAAGCGACGGAGAACACCAAGCAGGTTATGCAGAAGAGTGTTGAGACTGCTTCGCAACAGGCTCGTGAGGCCGCAGACCGGTTCACGAAGACGCTGGGCTTCTCCGGTGAGAACGGCGAGCGCCTGGCTCGTCAGTCCAAGCAGAACATGGAAGCCGTAACACGCTGCGGAACGGTTCTGACACAGGCGTTCCAGGACGTCTCACGCAGCTGGTTCGATCTGGCCCAAAAGCAGTTCCAGCATAATCTCGACGGCATGAACAAGTTGGTGCGTGCCAAGTCGCTCCAGGAGTTCACCGCCATCCAGAGTGATCTAGTACGTGAGGGTCTGCAGCACATGGTGCAGGACAGCAAGGCGATCACTGAGACCTCAGCTCGCGCCGTCGAGGAGGCCAGCAAGACCTTCTCTAGCATGAGGCAGCAGAGCCCCACGGTCGTTCGCTGAGGTGTACACCACCCTAGCCGCCCCGCTTAGGGCTCGGTAGTAAAGTGGAGGGGTGGTCGCTTCGGCCGCCCCTCTTTTTCTTGTCTCAATCGCGTTGGCTCCTCCGCCTCGCGGCGCGGAGTCGCTCATGTACAACCCCTTTGCTATCGCCCTGCTTGCCATCGAGGCGCAGAAGGTTGTCGAGCTTCGGCTCGTGAAACTCGCCTGGGGCGGGACTGAGGCTCAGCTCGAAGCCCAGCAGATGGTGAGCGAGAAGGTCAGCGCTCTCATCGAAGCCTCTGCGACGCTGATGACGGGTGGCTCATGCGACGCAGTGATTGCACGCTACCGCGAACATGTGGCGGCAAACACGCAGCGTCTGACTGCCGTTTAGCACTGAATGGGTACGGCGGTGACAAAACCATCCATTGGAGCGTCCGCGTCGTGCTGATGTGGCGAACGCTATTTCGGCCGAAAGCGCTTGGCGACCTGTTCGGCGGCCTGTACGCCCGAAAGCGTTGCAACGCTGCGTCGTCGAGGTACTCGCTATCGTCCTCCTGCGGCTATCGGCCGGACTAGCCCGGGTCAGCCAAACGACGCTCTTCAGCGTTTCACGGTCAAAGCTGCTTCGCGCGGCTGATGTCCTGTGAAGGTGAAGAGAGCATGAGACAGATCGCACTGGCGGCACTGGTCGCCACACTCGGGGCCGGGGGGCTCCTCGGCAGTACTGCCGCGCAAGCAGGCGGCTACGGCTACGACGTCTACGATGCGCCTGAGACGGTGGTGACCCGCCGCACAGTCGTCGAGCGCCAGGTCGTTGCTCCCCCACGCGAGGTCGTGCGCGAAGTGGTGGTTGAGCGACCTATTGTTCGTCCCCGTCGGGTCGTGCGCGAGATCGTCGAGGAGCAGCCGGTCGTGTATCGGCCTCGTCCCGTGGTCCGCGAGGTCGTGGTGGAGCGTGACGGCTTCTACAGCCCGCACCGGTTCGGACCACGCCCGGTCGGCTTCGGCTACGGACCGGCCTTCGACCCCTACGACTAAATCTGATCGTGACGGGGCCGCCTTCTTTCAATCGAGGGAAGGGCGGCCCTCATGCTGCCCACTCTGGCTCACGTCGACGCCGACCGCCCCGGTCCATGGATCGCAGGTCAACCCGAGCTGCCCGGGTATGCGCTCAAGAGGGTGAGCGGCCGGGCGCGTGTCGAGGCAGGCGCGCTACTTCGAAGGCTCCGCCGGGTTGATGCCTGAAGGTGACGCCGTGCGGTTCGGCAGCGGCGCCTGGGGTTCGTGAGCAGAGTCGCCGGTTGGGTTTGCAGCTGGAACCGGCCGGTCCCTGTTCTCCGCGATCGAGTGACCGCCGGGATTGGGCGCATCCTTGGCCGCCGACTCCTCCCGCGGCACCGGTGCTTGGCTCCAGCCATCCTGGGCGCTGCGGTCTTTATCGCCCATCGCGTCGATACCCTTGATCTCGCCGGGTTTGGTCTGGGCCTGCACGGATGGGGTGAGCGCCAGGGTTGCGAACGCGGCAAAGGCCACGCTCAGCGAAAGGGGGGAGCGGGCCATCGGATTGTCTCGGGTGTCGTGAAAACGTTTACGGGCAACCGGTCGAGCCATATGCCTGTTCCAGCTTCACGGACCTCTCCGATAACCGGACCGCGCCTCTGATGGTCAATCCAAGCCCGGACCGCGAGGACAAAGCGGCTACGCCTATCCTGCCCGCCCACATCGAGGACACAGTCCGCGCTATCGCGGGTCTCCATTGGGAGCATCACCGCAAGGCCAAGCCGGTCCAGCGCACCGTCGCTCGCATGACCAGCGCCATCGGGCGCCCGCGCTTCGTCGGCCTGCTCACCCTGGCGATCCTCAGTTGGATCAGCCTGAACCTCATCCTCCCGGCGCTCGGCCGCGCCAGCCTCGACCCGCCGCCCTTTGCCTATTTGCAGGACGCAGCAGGTATCCTGAGCCTGTACATCACCAGCCTGATCCTGATCACGCAACGGCACGATGAGCAGCTAGCCGAGCACCGGGCTCAGCTCACCCTGGAACTCGCGATCGTCTCCGAGCAGAAGAACTCCAAGATCATCGCCCTGCTAGAGGAGATGAGGCGCGACCATCCCCACATCAGCGACCGGATCGACGATGAGGCTGAAGCGATGGCGCGGCCGTCCGATCCTCAGGTTGTGCTCGACGCCATCAAGGACACGCATGGCGATCTGCTCTCAGCAGACGAGCAGATTACGCCGGCGTGACCCAGCGCTAGCAAAATAGCCCCGCGGAGCTGTGGCTGCGGGACTTTTGCAGCCACAACTACATGCGCGAACGACGCATATGATGGCGCCGGTGACGGCTCATGTGCCTCATACCCATCATGCCGCGCTGACCGCCCATCCGCTTCTGAGATGGGCTCTTCACGCTGCCGGGGTTGTTCATATTGCTCTGGGCGCTGCCGCCAGTCGGCATCTGAGCGAGTGCCGCTCCTGTGACCGCGAACGTCAGCGCGGCGGCGAGGGCGAGTATCTTTATCGACATGGCGTTTTCCTCCGGACAGATCGGACTGATCAGTCCTCGGCCAAACGCCACTGTGCGTGATATTGTTCAGGTGAGCGCTATGGGGATATTTATGGATCTCGCTGTCGCTTCAGCCTGAGTGCCAGGACCAGTGCAGCGGGCCAGAATATGAGGCTGAACGGCGCGACCGGGATGAGGGCACGGCCCTTCCACCACGCGATCGCGACCGGCAGGAACAGGCTGGTGATCGCGACTGCTAGGAAGGCCAGAATTCAAGGTCGGACAGGTCCATAATCGATAGGTAGGGTGCATTGTAACGCTACGCTTTCTTCACGGCAGGTGGTACAGTGCGCTCCCATGCCAATCCGGCGCGAGCACCGCTTCTTCTACCCCATCGACTGGCCGCAGCTCTCGGCCGTGATCCGCTTCGGCCGAGCGCAGGGCCGCTGACGACTGCATGGGCGGATGGTCTACCATCTCGGCGACGGGCGCTGGTGGGATGCGGACGCTGGCCGCTGGCGCGATGGATGGGGGCGCCGGATCCGCATGGCTTCGGATGCCGATATACTCGGCCGTGTCCGGCGGACGCGGGTTGTCCTAGCTGCGGCCCATCGGAACCACGATACTTCGAACAACGCAGCAGCCAACCTCGCGGCCTTCTGCCAGAGGTGCCACATGAACCACGACCGGCCCGAGCATCGGCGGCGACGCTGGCGCACGTTGTTCCGGCGGAAGGCGCTGGGCGACCTATTCGGCGGTCCTTACGCGTGATCGCATTAGCACTGACGGTACCCGATGAAGCCACGGGCCAGCAGCCCCTGCCCGCCCGACCCCGAGCCGGCGGAGCAGCCCTCAGGCGGCTTTGTCGTAGGGTGTGTCTGGCTCTGCTTAATCAGCGACTATCGATATGGCCGAGCTTCAGTTAGAGGCTGTTCGGGGGTTCTGAGCCCGGGTGTAGGATTTTGCCATGGCGGTCGATGGAACGGCGGTGTTGACCCAGACCGTCGCCGCTGAAGAAGCGAACATCCTTGCTGCGTGGTTCTCGCTCCTAAAGGCAGGTGGCGCTCTCCATACTGGACGTATCCGGGAGGCGGAACTCGATACCCAAGCGCGTACGGTTCTCGAGCAATTGCGCGTCAGTCTCGCCGCCGCTGGGACGGAGGTTAGAGCCGATGCGTACGCGCCCTTGCGCGACACGCTCGCGGAAGTCTCTCGGTCACGTGCCATCCAGGGCTTTACGCCCACCGACACCGCCAACTTCGTATTCTCGCTCAAGGAGCCGATCTTTGCCGCGCTCAACCGCGCCGGTGGCAAGGATCCGGCGGCTGTAGCCAAAGGCACATGGGCGGCAAGCCATCTCCTAGACGCGCTCGGCCTGCACACGATGGAGGTGTTCCTGGCCAGCCGCGAGGAGGTGATCGGGCGCCAGGGCCAGGAGATCGCCGAACTCTCCACCCCGGTGGTACGGCTTTGGGACGGGATCCTGGCCCTGCCGCTGATCGGAACCCTCGACAGCGCTCGCACCGGCGTCGTGATGGAAAACCTCCTGCAGGCCATCGTCGACGAGGAGGCGGAGATCGCCATCATCGACATCACCGGTGTGCCGACCGTCGATACCTTGGTCGCCCAACACCTGCTGAAGGCCATCGCCGCCGCGCGCCTGATGGGCGCCGATTGCATCGTCTCCGGCATCCGCCCGCAGATCGCCCAGACCATGGTCCATCTCGGTGTCGAACTGAACGTCGTCTCGAAGGCGACCTTGGCCGATGCCTTCGCCCTAGCCCTGAAGCGGACCGGCCGTACCGTCGTCCGAAAGCAGCCATCCATCTCCTCGACCGCCTCCTGATCGACGGCCAAACTCATGGACCGCATCCCGATCCTCAAGCTGGGTGGTGTGCTCATCGTCACCATCCAGGTCGACATGCACGATCGGCTCGCAATGGCCCTGGAGGAAGACCTCACTGCCAAGATCGCCGCAACCGGCGCGCGCGGCGTGCTCATCGAGATCTCCGCACTGGAGATCGTCGACTCGTTCATCGGGCGGATGCTCGATAACATCGCCGCCATCTCGCGGGTGCTCGACGCCGAGACCGTCGTCGTGGGCATGCGCCCGGCCGTCGCCATCACCCTGGTCGAACTCGGCCTGGAGTTGACCGGCATCAAGACGGCGCTGAACGTAGAGCGCGGCATGGCGATGATCCGCGATCGGCTCGCCGAGGATGACGACCTCGGGAGTGCACGTGCCCGTTACGAAGACTGAGGTCCTGCCGATCCGCTCCAGCGACGACGTCGTGCGCGTGCGCCAAGCCGTGCGGACATGCGCCGTCGGGATCGGCCTGGGGCTCGTGGATCAAACTAAGATCGTCACCGCGGCGAGCGAACTGGCGCGCAACACCCTGGATTACGGCGGCGGCGGTGAGGTCCGCATCGATGTGCTGCAGGAGGGCGCGCGCAAGGGTGTCCGCCTGAGCTTCGAGGATCATGGTCCCGGCATCGCGGACATCGCCAAGGCGCTGACCGATCACTACACGACCGGTGGCGGTCTTGGATTAGGGCTCGGTGGAGCGAAACGTCTGTCGAACGAGTTCCATATTGCGTCGACGCCGGGCGTTGGGACCCGCGTGACCATCGCGCGCTGGAAGTGACCATGCTCAGCGTGCCCGTGACCGAAGCCAGCCAGGTGGCGGAGGCACGCCGCCGTGCCGTGGCATTGGCCCAAGGCCTTGGCTTCGACGAGACCACGGCCGGGCGCGTCGCGATCGTGGCGACGGAACTGGCGACCAACCTCGTCAAGTATGGAACCGCTGGTGAGATCCTGGTCGGCACGTTCGAGGATGAGACCGGCACCGGCATCGAGCTTCTCGCTCTCGATCGCGGGACCGGGCTCTCCAACGTCGACGACGCGCTGCGCGACGGCCACTCGACCGGCGGGAGCGCGGGCACCGGTCTCGGTGCAGTGAGGCGGCAGTCGCAGGCTTTTGACATTATATCGTGGCCCGGAAAGGGCACCGCTGTGGTGTCCCGCCTGCAGAAGATCAACGCATCCGCAACGGCAGCCCCTCAGGCTGTGGCCACAGTCGGTGCGGTCACAGTGCCCCTGAAGGGTGAGACCGCCAACGGCGACGCCTACTGTGTCCGGAGACGCGGCGACGGATGGACCATGATCGTCGCTGACGGTCTGGGACATGGCCCTCTCGCCGCCAAGGCGTCGGATGAGGCAGTTCGGTTGTTTCGAAAGCATGAGGACGAGCGGCCCAACTCGATCCTGGCAGCCGTACATGCCGGCCTTGGGCATACCCGCGGTGGGGCCGTATCGGTGGCTCGTTATGACCCGGACAAGGGGATCGTGAGCTTCGCCGGCATCGGCAACGTCGTCGGTGCCGTGGTCGGCATCGGGGGGGCCAAGCGTACGGTCGCGCTACCCGGCACCGCCGGCCATGTCGCGCGCCGCATCCAGGAATTCGAGTATCGGCTCGATCCGGGTGGCCTGTTCGTGATGTGCTCGGACGGCATCGGCACGGCTTGGTCGCTCGACGCCTACCCGGGTCTGATCGGCGCGCATCCGAGCCTGATTGCGAGCGTGCTCTACCGCGACTTCACCCGCGGACGCGATGACGCGACCGTGATCGTGGTTCGGAATTTACACTCGTGAGGTGGCCGCTGCTCACCGCGCTGATCGCGCACGAGGACGACATCGTCGCGGTGCGCCAGCGCGTGCGCCGGATCAGCGAACAGCTCGGCTTCGGGGTTCAGGACCAGACCCGGATCGCCACGGCCGCCTCCGAGATCGCGCGCAACGCCTACGGTTATGCCGGCGGCGGCAAGGTCGAGTACGGCCTCGATGAGGACCGCGAGGGGCAGGTCCTCGTCGTCAGGATTAGCGATCGCGGTCCGGGGATCTCCGATCTGAGTGAGATCTTGGAGGGACGCTACCGCTCCAGCACCGGCTTAGGGATCGGCATCACCGGCTCGCGCCGCCTGATGGACCGCTTCGAGATCTCATCTGACCTCGACCAGGGCACGATCGTCACCTTCGGCAAACTGCTCCCCCCGGGCGGGGAGGCGCTCACCGGCCCGAAGGTCGCCGCCCTGGCCGATGCGGCGGCTCGCGCTCGGATAGAGGATCCCAACGCGACCCTGCGCGAGCACAACCGCGACCTCCTGCGCAGCCTGTCCGATCTGGCCGAGCGCGAGGAGGAAGCGCGGCGTCTGAATGCCGAACTCGTCGAGACCAACCGTGGCGTGGTGGCGCTCTACGCCGAGTTGGAGGCACAAGCCGCGCAGTTGCGCGAGGCCGGGGCCAACCTGGAGAGCCAAGTCGCAGAGCGGACCCGAGAACTCGCCGAGGCTAATGACCGTCTGCGCGCCGAGGCGGCCGAGCGCGAGCGGATGGAACAGGACCTGCGTCAGTCTCAGAAGATGGAGGCGGTTGGGCAGTTGACCGGCGGCATCGCCCACGACTTCAACAACCTGCTCACCGGCATCGTCGGGTCTCTCGATCTGATGCGCTCCCGTATCACCCAGGGCCGGACCGAGAGCCTGTTGCGCTATCTCGACACGGCGATGGCCTCGGCCAACCGGGCCGCCGCGCTGACACACCGGCTGCTCGCCTTCGCCCGACGGCAGCCGCTCGATCCGAAGATCACTGACGCCAACGCGCTCATCGTCGGCATGTCTGACCTACTGCGCCGAACCATCAGCGAGGCTATCGATCTGCGCATCAAGGCCGCCGTCGGACTGTGGCCGACCCTGTGCGATCCGCATCAGCTTGAGAACGCGATCCTCAATCTGGCGATCAACGCCCGCGATGCGATGCCGAACGGGGGAACGCTGACGATCGAGACCTGCAACGGCCATCTCGCCGACACGAACGCCGACCTGAGACCAGGCGAACTGCCGGACGAGTACGTCTGCATCGTCGTGAGCGACACCGGCACCGGCATGCCGCCAGAGGTCATCGCCCGGGCGTTCGACCCATTCTTCACGACGAAGCCGCTCGGTCAGGGCACCGGGCTCGGTCTCAGCATGATCTACGGTTTCGCGAAGCAGTCGGAAGGGCATGCCCGGATCGAGAGCGAAGTCGGCAAGGGGACGGCGATCAAAATCTACCTCCCCCGACACCATGGCGACGCAGCCAGCGTAGCGGGGCCGGCCGTCGCCGCCGAGATGCAGCGCGGGACTGGCGAGACGATCCTAGTGGTCGAGGACGAACATGTGGTTCGCGAACTGATCGCTGAGGTGCTTCAGGAACTCGGCTATCTCGTCCTTCAGGCCGTGGATGGCCCTGCTGGGCTGCGGATCCTGCGGACATCAAGGCGGATCGATCTGCTCGTCACCGACGTCGGCCTACCGGGGCTGAACGGGCGTCAGCTCGCGGACCAGGCCCGGGAGGGCCGCCCCACACTGAAGGTGCTGTTCATCACTGGTTACGCCGAGACCGCTGCAAGCGCGTCCGGCTTCCTCGACGCCGGAATGGCGATGATCACCAAGCCGTTTCCGATGGAGACCTTAGTGGCACGCATCCGCGCGATGATCGAAGATGACGCGTTCTAAGGTTCGGTAATTCGCGGTCATGCGAATAGGACCCTGCCGTCGAGAAAAAGGTCGCTTTCCCGACGCCCGACAAGACCAGCGCCTGGAGCATCGATATCGCGAGGAACCCTGTGTGTTGGTGGCGTAGCGACGGCTTGAACACCTAGTTCTCGTTGAACCTTCCTACAACTTCACTGAGGTCAGCTCCTGCAGGGTTAGATCGATTGCTCGGGCGAGCTGCTCGGCAGCCATGGTAGGCGTAGGCTCTCGCGACTTCGCGAGTGCGGCCTGCTGCAACGTGCGGAACTCTCGAAGGCGTGCGGCCGGGTTAACACCTCGAGCGATGGCTGACTGTACGAGGCCCTGGACCAGATCGTGTGCTAAGCGCTCATCAGGGCCAGGCGCTCTCCAGCCCGACGACGGCGGAAAGGCCGTGTTCATGCACATCCCAGCCGTCGAACGGGTCGACTTGCGCCACTTCGGATGACGTCCGCCATCCACTCGCTCGATCAGCCTTTCATCCTCCAGAACGTGACAGGCCAATTTGACGACCTCACCTCGTCGTCGCCCCGTGATGCCAGCCCGCTCGGCAAGCTGCAGAGTGCTCATGGGCACGTCGACAAGAGCGTTGAGGATGCGGGCACGGACCGAAGGTGGTCGGCTCATGATCACACGAACCCTATCACCCTTGAAAGCGGCAGGTCGCCGTCCAACGTGGCTCCTCCCGCAACGGTTTAGCCGCTCAGACCGTTCATGTATCTCTTGGGGACTACCTGCAGCCAGCCGGATGGGCTTGTCGCAAACCCGACTGTGAGCCGCAGAAGGGCGTCCATCGTCCCGGTTTCATCCTCCGGCCACCGCCGCCATGTTCTCCGTTGCCAGCCGGCAGTCCGCTCGCCGGGCAACCTCGGCCGTTACGAGGCTGAGGACCGCCTGCTCGGCCAGCGTGAACCGGGCCGCCAGGGCCGGCGGAAGCCGCCCCGAGGCCGCCCAGCGGCGGCGGTGCTTCATCGCCACGGCTGAGTCGCAGGATCGCGCCGATTGCGACTAACGGGTTGCTGGCTGAGCATTCTCGGCCTGCAGTTCCTTGAGCGAGGCTGTGACCGTGCAGATCAACCCTGTGGCGGGGAATTCCAGCTGTACCTCTCCTCCGAAGTTCCCGGCCAACCCGCGTCCGATGAGCCGCGTGCCAAACCCCGTCCGGGTCGGGCGTACCACCAACGGTCCCCCGGCTTCCGACCACTGCAGCCGCACATGCGCCATACCGTCGGTTTTCCAGTCGATCCTCACGCGCCCGTCCGCGTTCGAGAGAGCCCCATACTTGGCTGCATTAGTCGCCAGCTCATGCAGCATCAACGCCAACGACATCGCCGCTTTGGCCCCTACGGTCAGTGTTGGCCCCTCGATGACGAAGCGATCAGGCCTGTCCAGGTGAGGCTGTAGCGTGTCTTCGATCAAAATCTGTAGCGACGTCCCGTTCAGCGTGCCGCCAAGAAGCAGATCGTGCGACTTGCCCAGGGCGATCAGTCGGCCAGCGAGTACATTCTTGGCCGTCTCCACGTCGGTAGCATTGCGCATCGTCTGCGTGGCGATCGATTGTACCATCGCCAGCATGTTCTTCATGCGATGGCTAAGTTCTTGATTAAGGGTCTGCTGCCGCTCCTCGGCTTCGACCCGGGCAATCGCCGCGCGGGTGCGGTCGGCCACGTTGCGCACGAACCCGATGTCCTCGGGGCTCCAAGCGCAGGGAGCCGCCTTGAGTGCGTAGAGCAGGGCCACGAACCGCCCGTGCTCCATCACCGGCAGGTTGAGCAGCGCGCGCACATCAATTGCCGCCAGTGCGTCGGTCTCATCAGCCGTGCGAGGATCAGCGGCCACATCGTCGATGATGACGGGCTCGCCTGCCTTCAGGCTCTCTACGAAGGAGCCGTACTCCCGGAAGTGGTGCAGCCCGGCGATGCTGGTCACGCCCGGTGCCGTCCATTCCTCGGTCACCAGGATGGTTTCCGCGTCCGCGTTGACCGCCCCATAGCCGCCATGCGCCAGCCCGAGCGTACGACCGAGGATCTCCGCGGCCACCCTGGAGATCTCGGGCTTATCGCTGACATCGCGCAGCCGGTCGCCCAGATCGATCATCGCGGCGCGGCGCATCTCCGCCTTCTTGCGCGCGGAGATCTCTAAGAACAGCACCGCGAACCGCTGCCCTTGCTGCCGGCGCGCGCGGGCCTCGAAGCTACGCCCAAGCTCCGGCACAGCAATCTCGAACGTCTCCGGCTCGCCGCTGTCGACGACGCGCGCGTAGGTGTCGATCAGCGTCTGGGAGATTTCTGGCACCAATTCGCGCATGGTTCGACCGACCGTGTCAGCCGGCAGTCCGGTCAGGCCAGCAAAGGCGGGATTGACCTCCAGGAAGCGGAAGTCTGTGGGCGTTCCGGCTTCATCGCGGATGATCTCTCCGCTGAAGAACCCCTCCTGCATGCCTTCGAACAGCTGACGCCACCGCGCCTCGCTGAGGGCGATCTTATCCTCGGCCGCTTTCTGCTCAGTGAGGTCGCGCGAGACCGCGAGCAATTTCTCCGGCTTGCCGTCAGCCCCGAGGATCGGCGTGACCTGCACGTCCCAGTATTTCGGTGTGCCCTTGAGCGTCTGGGCCGCGCCCTGGAAGTGGCCGACTCGTCCGGCTTTGGCTTCTTCGATGGCCGCTTGCGCGTCTGCGTTGCCCTGATCCTGCCAGAACTCGGGCCATACGCAGCCCTTGATTGCATTGAAGTCGCTGACCTCCATCACCTTCATGCCGCCCTCGCTCATGAAGGTCAGCTTCGCGTCGAAGTCGAGCACCTTGATGCAGTCGGCCGAGGACGCGAGCACGCTGCGCATGAACTCGGCGTCGGCGCGCTGCTTCTCGGCAGCGAGCCGCTGTTCGGTACGGTCGCGCAGGATCTTGATGAACCCGTCCGGGGCGCCATCCTCGTCCTTGAGCTGCATCATCTCGCCGAGGGCATAGAAGCGGCTGCCGTCCTTGCGCCGATGCCAACGCTCGTCGTTGCCGCGTCCATGCAGCAGGGCCGCGCCCATCTCCTTCTCAGGCTGCCCGGCCTGGGTGTCCTCCTCGGTGAAAAACATGTGCGCGTGCTGGCCGAGCATCTCGGCCTCGGTCCATCCGAGGATCCGCTCGGCGCCCGCGTTCCAGCTCGTCACGTGGCCGGTGAGGTCCATGGAGATGATCGCATAGTCGATCGCGCTCTCCAGGATCGCCTTGCTGCGGTGATCGCTCCTGCGATGCTGCCGAAGCATCAGGCGCAGCTCTAGGGTGGTCACCACCTGCTGAGCTAACGTTTTGAGGACGAGGCGCTGGGCGTCCGTAAGCCGGCCCGGTTTATCGTCGGCCACGCAGAGGGTGCCGATGGCGATCCCTGTCGGCGTCCTCAGCGGCACGCCGGCGTAGAAGCGCAGATGGCTATCTCCCGTCACCAATGGGTAATCGGCTACGCGTGCATCTTTGGCCGCATCGGAGATCTCGAGGACGTCGTCCTGCTCGATGGCCAGGGCGCAGATCGAGCTGCTGAGCGGCAGTTCCTTGGGGCCGTCACCGACTATTGCCTTAGCCCACTGCCGGGTGCCGTCGATGAGATTAATCAGCGACAGCGGCACCCCGCACGCGGCGGCTGCCGCCTCCACGAGAGCGTCGAACTCAGCCTCGGTCTCAGTATCGAGAATAGCGTAGCGCGCCAGAGCAAGCTGACGTTGGTGGTGGTCGTCGATCACCTTTGTAGGCGAGGCTTCCGCGCGGCCTTCGTGCCGGAATGCGTTCATGAATTTTGTTCGAGCCGGCTTCTCTCATGCGCTGGAAGGCGAGCGCGAACAAGGCATTTCACCCGTCGAAACCCCCACATCGCACCGATTGTGGCTTTCGGGGGCTGAAAGCTCACGGTTCGCTCCGATGTCGCTGGTGGGCACCCGCCTCCGGCAGTGGCTGCGCGGGCTTCTGGCTCGGCGCACGCAAACACAGCCGTGGTTGCGCTGGCCGCCAAGATGGCCAGGACTGTCTGGGCGCTCCTGCGCCATGAGCGAGTTTACGAGGCGGCGGTCATCGCGGCCTGAACCCAGCTCGGTCGGCGAAGCCTTCGCCGGCCTTCCGATGTCCGCGTGTGGTGCGAGGAAGATGGCCTGACGGTCGATCGGTGTCCTGGAAGCCTTTGGCTGGAAAATGGCGCTCGACGCCGACCCCTTTATGAAGCCCAGGACGCACGGATCTCCATCTTGGCCAACGGTTCGCCGGAAGGCCGGATACGTTTGTGCAGACTGCCCAGACCAGCGGAACCAGAGCCACTTGCGGACGGGGCGGGCCATACGTTTACTGCCGATCGGCGGCGAACCGGTATCCACCTCGGATGAACAAAACTCAATCATCTCAAGTATTTACGAGAGAAAGTTGTGCGGGTCCGCCTCGGACGCCGATCCACAGCACTGACGTTGCCGCAGCACAGCGCATCTCGGAAAACTCTGGATGCTTGGGCCGTTCTGTGAGCTGCCCTTATGCGAATAGCGTGGTTGAGTTCCAGCTACGACGTTCCATTGGAACTCAACGGCAAGTGGCGCGGCCTACAATGTCCGGAAAACGTTCGTTTTCCTTACACGTTGGCCGGACCCCTCCCCGATACCCTGAAACGGCACCGTTTATGTAAGGAAAATATGTCAGGAAAACTATTGTCAGGCAAACGTTCTTGTGGGACTATCCTAACATGCTTGTCGGCTACGCGCGTGTGTCCACCCTCGACCAGAACCTGGACCTGCAGCGTGATGCCCTGCTGAAGGCTGGCTGCGAAAAGATTTTCGAGGAAAAGAAGAGCGGCAAGGCCGGTACCAAGCGCCCCGAGTTCGAGGCCGCCCTCGCCTACCTGCGCCCCACCGATCAGCTGGTGGTCTGGAAACTCGACCGACTCGGCCGCTCCCTTGTCGAGATGATGCGCACGATCGACGGGCTGCGCCTGAAGGAGGTCCACTTCCGCAGCCTGACCGAGCAGTTTGACAGCGCGACCGCCCACGGCCGCTTCGCCCTGCAGATGCACGGCGCCATGGCGGAGTATTTTCTCGACCTTAACCGTGAGCGGACGATGGAAGGCCTCAAGGCCGCCGTCGCCCGTGGCCGTAAGGGCGGCCGGCGCAAGGCGTTGTCTGAGGGGGATCTGGAGGTGGGGCGTGCCCTGCTCGCTGCCGGCAACATCTCGATTGCCGAGATCGCCAAGCGCCTCGGGGTCAGCCGGATGACCTTCTATACCTACTTTCCGCAGGCGCGGACGCGCAGCCAGGCGTCGAAGGGCTGACCCGATGCCGATCCGCCCAGAAAACCGCTTCTTCTACCCGATCGACTGGGTGCAGCTCTCACAGGTGATCCGCTTCGAGCGCGCCAAGGGCTACTGCGAAGGCTGCGGCCGGCCGTACGGTCAGCTGGTCTGCCACCTCGGCGACGGCCGCTGGTGGGATAATGCGGCGCAGGTCTGGCGGAGTTGACGTCCCCCCATCGCCTTGGTCCGGCGTGAGTGCGAGTTTTCCGGTTTTGTGAGACCCTGACGGGAGGAACAGAGCCGTGAAGAAGAGCAGGTTTACCGAAGAGCAGATCGCCTTCGCGCTGAAGCAGGCCGAGACCGGGACACCGGTCGCGGAGGTGTTGCGCCGGATGGGCATCTCCGAGCAGACATTCTACCGCTGGAAGAAGCTCTACGGCGGCTTGGGGACGGGCGAGTTGCGGCGGCTAAAGCAGCTTGAGGACGAGAACCGCAAGCTCAAGCAGCTCGTGGCCGATCTGAGCCTCGACAAGCACATCCTGCAGGACGTGCTCGCAAAAAAGCTCTGACGCCTGCTCGGCGACGCGAGCTCGTGCACCAGGTTCAGGAGGCGCACGGGGTGAGCGAGCGGCGCGGCTGCGCCGCGCTCGGCGTCGGCCGGTCGGGCGTCCGCTACCGCTCGACCAAGCCCGATCAGGCACCGCTGCGGATGCGCATCTGCGATCTGGCCAAGAGCCGGGTGCGCTACGGGTATTTCCGGATCTACATCCTGCTGCGCCGGGAAGGTTGGCGGGTGAATCACAAGAGGGTCCACCGTCTCTACCGGGACGAGGGCCTCAGCCTGCGGCTCAAGCGGCCGCGCCGGCACGTCAGCGCGGCACACCGGGAGCGTCAGCCTGCCGCGCTCCGGCCGAACGAACGCTGGTCGATGGACTTTGTCTCCGACGCGCTGTTCGACGGCCGCCGGCTGCGGGCCCTGACGGTCGTCGATGCGTTCACGCGCGAGGCTCTGGCGATCGAGGTCGACCAGGGCATCAAAGGCGAGCAAGTCGTGGCTGTCGTCAGCCGCTTGACGCTGCTGCGCGGAGCACCGTGCGCGATTCAAGTCGATAACGGGCCTGAGTTCGTCTCGAAAGCCCTCGACCGCTGGGCCTACGAGAACGGTGTCACGTTGGACTTCTCACGGCCCGGCAAGCCGACCGACAACGCGCTGGTCGAGTCGTTCAACGGCCGGCTGCGCGACGAGTGCCTGAACGCGAACTGGTTCTTGTCGTTGGCCGACGCGAGGAGCAAGATCGAGACGTGGCGGCGGCACTACAACGAGAGCCGTCCTCACACCGCCCTGGGGTGGCGAACGCCCCAGGAATTCGCCCTGGCGGCGGCCCTGCAGGCCGCCGAATGAGATCCGGAAGCTCACATTCCGGCCGGACCAAAATCCGGGGGACCCTCAGAGTGGCAAGGGCCGCAAGCTGAAGCTGGCACCACCAGAGGGGCTGCCGGCTGGTACCCCGCGCTACACGACCCGGGTCTATCTGGCCTGCGCACACCTAGACCACGACCCGGGCTACAACGAACCGACGAACCTCAAGGCGCTCTGCCAGCGGTGCCACATCCTGCATGACCGGGAGGAGCACCGGCGCCAGCGCTGGTTCACCTACCGGGTGCGCAAGGCGCTGGGCGACCTGTTCCTCGGCTCCTACCCGTTTCGCTACTGACGTCGGTAGACCCGTCTGATTGATCAATATGTGGTGTGGTGCTAGATCATCAGCACCAACATATGGGGGTTTTATAGGGGAATGGGTTTTCGCGGGTTGTTCATTGGTGTTGATCGTTACGCATCGCCGCACATCAATTGGCTGAGCTGCGCGCGCCGTGACGCCATCGCTTTGGAAACTCTCTTTGCGGACACACTTGGTGGTACCACCACGCTCCTCGCCGACGAGGATGCAACACGCGCGCGCATTGAAACTGCGTTTCAAGAACTTGAGAATTGCGACCCAAATGACACTGTCGTCATTAGCTTTTCTGGGCACGGATCAGAAAGCCATGAGCTGATTACCTATGACGCCGATGTAAGAAATCTCCCTGCAACAGCCATACCTCTTGACGAACTCACACGATGGTTCAGCCGCATTCCGGCAAAGCGCCTGATCATTCTTCTTGATTGCTGCTTTTCCGGGGGGATGGGCGCAAAAGTTCTTCGGGTTGAAGCCGTGCCGCGGCGTCTCAGCTCTGTTGAGGCGCAGCTTGCTCAAATGTCTGGTGAGGGCCGGCTGATCATCACGGCTTCGGCTGCAAACGAGCCTGCATGGGAAAATCCCCGTACCGGCCACGGCTATTTCACCCACTTCTTTCTTGAGGCCTTGCAGGGAGCTGCAGAGATCATCGAGGCTGGGCGGCTGCCGGTTTTTCGCCTTCTGGAATACGTCACACGCCGCGTGGTCGACGCGGCTGGTCAGTTCGGGCATCCACAGCATCCGGCTCTCCGCGGGACCATGGATCGTGAGATTAGTTGGCCTGTTTTCGTGCCGGGAGAACGCTACCGGACTGCTTTCCCAGATCGCGCAGGGGCGCGGGCTACAGCGGAAGTCGCTAGCCTTGCAGCATTCGGTTACCCGTCTGACGTGCTCGAAGCCTGGGCTCACACCATCCCAGCGCTCAATCAACTTCAACTTGATGCAATCAACGACTTCGGCGTCCTTGCTGGGCAGCATCTGGTTGTTGTAGCGCCGACATCATCTGGGAAGACGATGATTGGCGAGCTGTCCGCCATGAAAGGTGTGATGGAGCGCAAACGCGCCTTATTCCTGTTGCCCCTCAAAGCTCTAGTTGCTGATAAGAAACGCCATTTTGAAGCCGTTTATGGAGCTGCAGGTCTTCGGACTGTTGAGGCAACAGGCGAGACGGATGATATCTCGCCGATCATTAAAGGTCAGTATGACGTTGCGCTACTTACCTACGAAAAATTCGCCGCAGTCGTCCTGACTCATCCACATGTGCTTGAACAAGTCGCCGTCATTGTCGTCGATGAAGCTCAAATGGTGGCGGATAGCTCGCGTGGTGCCAATCTGGAGTTTCTGCTTACCTTGATCCGCATGCGGCGGCGGGATGGGATTGAGCCTCAGATCATCGCCTTGTCGGGGGTGATCGGTGACATTAACGGCTTAGATCGCTGGTTGGGCGGCCGACTCCTGCGCCGTGATGAACGTCCAGTGCCGCTTGACGAGGGGTTGATCCTTGCCGATGGCCGCTGGCAGTACCTTGATGCTGCAACTGGAGAAATGCGGACTGACGGACCCATCATCCGTCCGATCTACTCAGGCAAAAACTCCAGTCAGGACATAATCATTCCCCTTCTCCGCAAGCTCGTTGGAGAAGGGCAGCAGGTGATCGTATTCCGCGAGCAGCGGGGGGAAACGCGTGGCTGCGCCAATTACCTTGCACGGGAACTTGGTTTGCCGCCTGCGCGGGATGCCTTAGCCCGGCTACCTGGCGGCGATATCTCTCAGGCCTCTGCAGCCCTACGTGAGGTTCTTGCTGGAGGCGTGGCCTTCCATAATTCTCACCTCGATCGTGAGGAAAGACGTGTTATCGAGGAGGAATTCCGCCGCTCTGGATCAGGGCTGCGCGTGATTGTAGCAACCACAACGCTTGCGATGGGCGTTAATACCCCGGCGTCTTCGGTGGTCATCGCGGGGCTTACCCATCCAGGTGATACACCGTACTCAGTGGCAGAGTATAAGAACCTCGTGGGACGCGCCGGCCGCCTCGGCTTTACCGAACATGGCACGTCCTATCTTGTGGCGATGACCCTGCGCGAGGCGCAAGGTTTCTGGGACAGATACGTCACGGCCGCGCCGGAGGATCTGCACTCACGCTTCCTTGATGCCGAAACCGATCCAAGGTCCCTAATCGTCCGGGTTCTTGTGGGAGGGGGGCGTGCGGTTGGGGGTGCCAGAGCTGGTATGACCGCCGAACAGATCGCAACATTTCTTGAAGCGAGCTACGGCGCCTTCCAACAGGAACTGAGGTTAGGTCGTTGGAACTGGCAGCATGATCAACTCATCGCTGCAGTTACTGATCTCGCTCAGCACGGGTTGATTGAGGCCCATACGGACGGACGTTATGAACTCACGCCGCTCGGACGGCTAGCTGGCGAGAGCGGGGTCGAAGTTCTTTCGATCATACGCTTGGTTGATTGCCTGCGGCACCTTCGTCCAGAACAAATTTCTGACCCTGCACTTATTGCTGCGGTACAGTCTACAGCAGAACTCAATCAGGTCTATATCCAGCTGAACAAGAAAACGCCCAAAGAAGGTCAATCCTGGCTCTCGGCCCTTACACAGCAAGGTGTTCCACACTCCATTCTTGGAAGCCTTGGGCGTGATATGAAAGAGGCTTCTGATCAGGCCGCTCGTGCTAAGCGTGCTGTAGCAGCTCTTGCATACGTCTCTGGCGAAGAAATTAACGTCATCGAGCGAATGTTAGCCCGACACGGAGGTGGTTTCGACGGAGCTGCAGGGCCAGTTCGAAGCATTGCCGGGCGAACGGCCGACCTCCTAGGAACAGCAGCACGAGTGGCAGAGCTCTTGCACCCAAGTCTGCAGTTCGGCGATCGGGTCGAGCGGCTTACACTTCGCTTAACTCTAGGAATTTCTAGCCACGCTGTTAGCCTTGGGCGGTATTCTGGTGTTGGTCTAACTCGTGGTGATTATCGCCGCCTTGTTGCTGCCGAGCTAGCCGAGCCTGCCGTGGTTCTCACCGCGACTGATGCGCAACTTCTCGATTGCCTTGATCAGGATCGGGATCGTCTCGCAATTGTCAGATTTGCTGCTGAGATGGCAGCGGCCGATCAAGCAGAGAGCGAAGCTGAAACGGTAGAGTTAGCCCCTTACGTGGCCTAAAGAGATGGCTGCTGCGTTTCAGAGCCGACCTTAGCCTTATTGATGTCTTTGCGATGCCCGCGAATAAATTTTGTTAGGTTGGTGAATGTGTTAGGGGTAAGGATAGCTTTTTCCAGTTCCGCATGCCATCCGCTCTGTGCTTCAATAAGAGCTAACGCATCAATTACTTTATCACGGACGAGCTCCCGACTTACTTTTGGGAGTATGCCACCGTTCAGAGCAGCCGCCTGACATTCAAGAAAATTAAGGTATTCGGCGAAGGCTTGAAATTTATCATCCTGAATTGTGGCGCGAAGAAAGGTGCTTTCGCGTTCAAGAGTGTTAGCGAAGAACGTTTCTAAAGATTGCAAATCTGCTGCTTTACGGGCCTCTCGAACCTGCCAAAATATAAGAGGTAGAGTGATTGCAGCAATAACAGCAGAGGCGGCCTGCCCTATCGCTGCAACGATTGACCAGTCCTGATCAGTCACAGCTTGTTGTATCCAACCTACTTTTTGGAGCTTGAGCAGCTGGCGGGTTTGCAGGGGCAGCTGGCGCGGAGGGGGCGGCCGGCGACGAGGTCGGAGGATTACTCAGCGCAGACTGCAGGAGAGCCGAGGTGAGACCACGTTGGAGCAAGCTTGAGGTCAAGCCGCCTTGAATACCACTCAGACCGCTAGGAATATCCTGCGGGCGGCCATCGAAAAAATGGCCATTAGGTAAATTCACTTTCACAACCATCAGAGTCCCTCAGTTTTCTGGCAGGCATCAACGTACCGCAATATGCCTTTTAGGATAACCCGCGTTCCCGTTTTGTACAAAGCCTGAGTGCAGGACGTTGTGGATCAGCGATCTGACGGGGTCTCCAAGCTCAAGCGTTTTGCCAGCGCGCTGTTAAGGAGTGTGCGGTCGCTTCTAGCTGCTAAAGAAAACCGTTTATCGTTTGCGGCAAACCGTTTGCCGTTAACGGCTCGCGGCAACACCCAGATGCACGCCGGCGGCCTTCTGGACCGTGCTCAGAACGCTGAACAGGTTGCTCGCTGTGGGATTGCCGGTCGGGCTAAGCATGCGCATCAGGCTCTTGGACGAGGAGCCGGTTTCGGCGGCCAGGCGCTCAAAGCCGATCGTCGCGTTGATGTAATCGCGGAGGACCGCCTTGCCGGTGTCGAGGTCGCCGGCCAGGAACTGGTCGACTGCCTCGGTTAGCAGGGCGTCACGGAACGCCGGGTCGCGCTCAGCGCGCGCCTTCACGGTGTCTTTGAAGCTGCGGGTCAGGGCCATCACCCCTCCTCCTTCTTGCGTTGTTTGTACTCCGCCCAGTGCGCCTGCGCCTCGGCGATATCGTCCTGTTGCCGGCGCTTGGTGCCGCCGCACAGCAGGATGATCAGCGTGTCTCCGTCCCGACCGAAATACAGCCGGTAGCCGGGACCCCAGTCGATCCGGAACTCCTGGACCCCTCCCCCAACCGCCTTGGCGTTCGAGAGATTGCCGCGCTCCATCCGCGTCAGCGCCACCGTGACCTTGGCCGCCGCTTGGGCGTCCAGATCATCGAACCAGCTGGCGAACGGGCTCCCTCCGCGGGCGTCCAGAAACTCCCTGATCTCCATTCACTATAGTACCGTATATGTTACCAATCAAGCCCGCTCTGACAGGCTGCTGGCTCCTCGGTACACCGGAGGCGCTCTGCGAGTCCCTGATCCTGCCTGCGCGAGCGGCAGGTTTTCCCTGCCGCATGCCGTTTACGGCTTGCCGCGAGGTGAGTCTTCCGACGCGCGCGGCGAACCCCTGGCGCCGCCTTGTGTAGGCATGAGCTACTGTTTACCGCAAACCGTATGCGGTAAACCGTAGCATTAAACGCGGAGTGTCTGGCTGGCTGTGCTACATCACCTGAAGGCTCTGCAGCGCCGCCGGCTGCGGGTGCGGTGGCACGATGCCATTGCAGAAGTTCGCTTTGCCGTTGCCGCACTGCTCGCCAAACTCGCGGGCCTCGTCGACGAGCTGCGCGGGTTGTGGGGCCGCCGGATGCATCACGGCATGCGCCGGAATGACGGACTGGTTCAGCTGGGCGATCACCAGCTCGCCGACCACCTTGCCCACCTGCTGGCCTAGGGTGTGATCGCTGCGCCAGTGGACGCCGCCGTAGAGACGGGCGGTGCCGATGTCGTCTGCCAGCTTGCGAAAGGCATTCTTGTGCTCAGGGAACAGGCAGCCCAATACCTCGCTGGCCGCCGCCGAGTAGGTGCTATGGCCCGAGGGGTACGCCGGGTGTCGCGGCGTTCCGGGCGACGGCATCGCCCCCATGGTTTTCGGCACGGTCCGGAGGACCTTGCCGGGCTGGGTGGTGAGATCCACCTTGAAATCGAACAGCACGTGGAAGTCGTTGCGGTTGGCCGCTACCGCATACTCATAGGGGCGCCTGCGGTACTCGACCGTCCCCTGCCCCGTGGCCAGCCACTTGAAGTGCCAGGCCGCAGCCAGCGCACTCATGATCGCCAGGTCCAGCGCGGCCCAGATCAACGCCTGCCGTGGCGGCGCCAGCACCTGCCCTGGTCCGTCCTTGATGGTCGGGTCGAGCAGGACGTTGAGCACATGGCGGTGCCAAAGCCCGGGGGTTTCGGCCTCAAACAGCGTGGCAAGCTCGACCCCGTTGGTGATCTTTTTCGCCTTCTGCGGTAAGACGGCGCCGGCCGGCGGGCAGGTGAAGTACTTGCTCTCCCTTAAAAACCGACTGAGCTTGGTGGCTGGAAAGGTCGTTTCACGGCGGTTGTAAAGACCGACGAGTTCATCAAGTTCGTTCTTTTCATTGTAGGTATCATAACCCTTGATTTTGCCATCAAGGCGCGCGCGCAGATCTTCAATACGGATCGGATGCAGCACTGGGCAGCGGGGCCAGAAACTGGCTTCAGGTTCAACCTGTGGACCCGGCAACGCATAGGGGGTGACACCTGGCATTTGGTTCCTCCCATCGCTTTGAATGCCCGCCAAGTCTGCGCACGTCCGATCCTGAAATAAATTCAAAGTTGATGCTTCGCGCAGAGTACTGCTTTGACGGCGAGAAACCGGCAGTAAACCTTCAGATTTTGTCCGTGCGGTATGCCGCATACGGTAAGCGGCATGTCACGCGTTAGCGCGCGCCCCCTGCTCGCCTTACCGCACACTTTGCCGTAAACGGCATGCCGCTTGCCGTGTGCCGCTTAAAGCACACCGCTTGCCGCTTACCGCGTGCAGTTTGCTGTTAACCGCTTGCCGTTTAGGCTCGCCCCCGAAAGGATGCCGCCATGAACGTCATCGCATTTGTCACCCAGAAGGGCGGCACCGGAAAGAGCAGTCTGGCCGTCTCCCTGGCCGTTGCGGCCGAAGAGCGAGGGATCAAGACCTCGATCATCGACCTCGACCCGCAGGGCACTGCCAAGAACTGGTACGAGCGGCGGGAAGGGACCGGCGGGCCGGAGGTCAACGCCCTCCAGGCTGGTCAGCTCGACGCTGCCATGGGGCTCCTCAAGAAGCAGGGGGTCCAGCTCGTGATCATCGACACGCCCGGCGTCGACACCCCGGCCGCCACCGCCGCGATCCAGGTTGCCAACCTGTGCCTGATCCCGGCCCGGCCAAGCATCGCCGACATCGAGGCGGCCGCGCCGACCGTGCGCAGCATCACCCGCCTTGGCAAACCGTTCTCCTACGTCCTCAACCAGTGTCCGCCGGGCCGCTCGATCCGCACGAGCGATGCCTTCCGCGTCCTGCAGCTCTCCGGCGCGGTGGCGAACACACCGCTCGCGATGCGTGCCGACCACATGGACGCGCTGGCGACAGGGCAGGGGGTCACCGAACGCGACACCAACAGCAAGGCCGCCGCCGAAGTGCGCGAGCTGCTGCAGTGGGCGCTCAACCGCATGGAAGGAAAACAGCATGGCCAAGAAACCCGCGTCGCTTGAAATCGCCCTTGGCGGTCACAGCCAGCCCGCTGCCCAGGACACCGCCGAGGTCGTGCAGCACCCCTCCGCGCCGGCTGCCCGTCCTGGCAAGCCGCAGGAGGCCAAGCTCACGGTCTACGTGCCGCCGGCCGCCAGCAAGCGCCTGCGCCTGATGTGCATCGAGCACGACCGCGACCTGAACAGCTACCTGCGCGAAGGCCTCGACATGGTCCTGGCCAAGTACGGTCAGCCATCACTGGCGGAGTTTTCCGAGAAGTAAGGCGCGGCAAACGGCTTGCGGTAAACCGTAAGCCGTAAACTGTGGTCAGTGCCGACCGGCTGCATAGGGGCTGCTGCAACAGTGAGCAGAAATTTGGGGCTGCTGTTCCCGAATTTTGGTGCCACTGTTCCTGTCATGCCCTAGCTTGAGTCGCAGCCATGACCACCGGACGCCCGCTCACGCCTGAAGAACAGCAGCGCCTCGCGCGCCGCGAGCGGACGCTCAAGAACCGGCGCGGCCGGCGTAACCCGGCCGTGATGCCGGACCGCCTGGCGCGGACCTCGGCCTTCGTGCCGCGCAAGGTCAACCTGATCACCGACAGCAATTTCACCCGCGTCTACGAGGTGCCGGGCTACTCGGTCGTCGAGGTGAGGGGGCGCGAGCTGGGCAGCCAGCACCGCGACGCGATCTACGCCCTGTTTCGCCTGAAGCGCGAAAAGGTCTCCATGCCTAACCCGGACTACCGGCCGGGCACGTTCATTCCGCCCATGCGGACCTACTACGAGACGCGCACGAGCTGGCGCGAGCTGATCCGCGTCATGGGCCGCACCGAGCACGTCAATAACCTCCTGAGCCTCGTGCACGTGTTCCAGGAGATCCAGCAGGTCAGCGTGCTGATCCACGAGGGGCGCTCCCTCGACGAGCTCGACAAGATCAAGAAAACCCGTTCGATTGGCGCCCTGCCGGACAGCCGTGGCAGCGCCGCGCCGCTGATCACCGAGGTCAGCTGGGAAGGCGCCCAACTCGATAGCAGCGTCACCGTGCGCTACGGCCCGAGCGTGCTGCAGATGATCGAGAAGGCGCACCTGGTCAGCATCAACGCCGACGTGCAGTTCCGCCTCAAAGGCGACCACGCCAAAACGTTTTGGCCATTCATTGACAGCCAGCCGGCCTTCGCTTGGATCGACGAGGAGCGCTTGGCGCAGCTCGCCGGCCGGGACCTGTGGTCGGACAAGGAGACCAGCGCGACTCGCGCCCAGTTCCGCAAGGACTGCCGGCAGGCCTTCAACGACATGGTCGCTGCCGGTGGCCTCAAGGAGTGGCGCGAGGAGATTACCGGCTCCGGCTGGAAGAAGTCGCGCCGCTACCACTACACCCATGCCGCGCCGACCCAGCTGGAAATGGATCTGGCCAAGGCCGCCGGGCAGGCGACCGCGCAGCTGACCGCCTAACAGGTTGGAATTGCAGGCTGCATCCCGGAAGTGCGGCCTCAAATTCCGAACAGACGGCGCACCGGCCGCTGGCAACCTACGTGCTGATGCGTGGTAACCGGGGCAGATATCCGGGCGGTGGCGTTTTGCGGTTTGGCCGTGGCGTGATTCAACACCCGGCATGGCGCTGCCGGATCCCGATGGCCTGGATGCCCTCCCACTGAGCGAACTTCGCGGGCTCGTGGCTGACCTGATCGGTCAGGTCCGCGCCTTGACGGACGAGAACCGGGCTTTGCGCGACGAGGTCGCGCGGCTGAAGGGCTTACCACCGCGCCCGCCGACGCGGCCAACCCCGTCCGGGATGGAGAAGGCGAGCGAGCGGGCGCAGGCCACACCGGGCCAGCGGCGGCGCGGGCCCGTGCACGAGCCGGGCGTGATCACGCGCGAGGTGTTGCTCAAGGCTGCTGTTCCGGGAGGCTCACGCTTCAAGGGCTACGAGGATGTCGTGGTGCGCGACCTCGTGCTGGAAGCGGTCGTGATCCGCTACCGGCGCGAGCGCTGGTCCACGCCGTCGGGGATGAGCGTCGTGGCCGCGCTGCCGCCCGGGATCGTCGGCGGGTTCGGGCCGCATCTGCGCCGCTTCCTCCTGGCGGCACATGTCCAGGGGCAGGTCACGAGCGAGCGCTTGACCACGATGCTCTCCGGGCTCGGCCTGATGATCTCCAAGCGGCAGGTGGTCCGCCTCCTGAGCGGCCCGCTCGATCCCTTTGTCGCCGAGGAGCAGGCGGTGCTGCGCGCCGGTCTCGCGAGCGCGGCCTGGATCAGCGTCGACGACACCGCCGCGCGGCACGCGCGGACGGACGGCGTGACCACGCAGATCGGCGATGCACGCTTCACCGCCTTCCGCACCACCGCGTCCAAGTCCCGCCTCAACGTCCTCGCGCTGCTGCGGGCTGGCCACGAGGACTTCGTCGTCAACGCCGCGGCGCTGGCCTACATGCGCACCCGCGCGCTGGCCGGGCCCTTCCTGGCGGCGCTCGCCGCCCACCCGGTCAAGGTCTTTGCCGATCCCCCGGCCTGGCAGGCGCATCTGACGGCCCTCGGCTTCGATGCGCGCGCGGTCACGCCCGACCCGGTGCAGGTCGCCACCGAAGGCGCGCTGTGGGGTGCGATCCGGCATCACGGCCTGATGCCCGACACGGTCGTGGTCTCCGACGGGGCCGGTCAGTTCCGGATCGGCACCCATGCGCTGTGCTGGGTGCACGCCGAGCGCCTCGTCCACACGCTGATCCCCACGACCGCGGCTCAGCGCAAGGCCATCGCGCTCACCCGCACCCTGATCTGGTGGTTCTATGCCGACCTGAAGGCTTGGGCCCGCGCCCCTTGCCCCAAACGAGCCCGCGCCCTGCGCGCCCGCTTCGACCGGATCTTCACGCGCCGCACCGGCGCAGTGATGCTCGACCGGCTGCTCGCCCGCCTGCACCGGCACAAGGCCGCCTTGCTCCGCGTGCTGGAGCGGCCCGAGATCCCGCTCCACACTAACGGCTCGGAGAACGACATCCGCGCCTGCGTGACCAAGCGGAAGATCTCGGGCGGGACGATGAGCGAGGCCGGCCGCACTGCCCGCGACGTCATGCTCGGCCTGATGAAGACCTGCGCCAAGCTCGGCGTCTCGTTCTTCCGCTACCTCGGCAACCGCCTCGGGATCCCGGACGGTGACGCGATCCCGCCCCTACCGGATCTCGTCAGAAACGCCGCAACGGTCTGACCGCCCGGCAATCTGCCCCGGTTACGGGATCTGTCTGCTAAGTGCCTGGCAGTGCTCGTCTCACATCGGAAAGCCAGCCCCAAATTCAGGTTCAGAACGGCGTTCCTGTGCCCTGTTTCAGGGTGTTTGCGGGCCGGAAGAGGCCAAACGCCCGTGCGGGAACAGCGGCCCCAAATCTCCGCAGAAATCCGCCGTTGGCGCGCGCTTTTAAGCGCAGCCTTAGAGCTGTGGATAACATGGGGAGCCACCGGAAGTGCAGCCCCAAATTTGTGGAAGTGCGGCCCCAAATTCGGGAAGTCCGGCCCCAAATTGCCGGAATCCTGGCCCCAAATTTATGGTTTAACCCATTGCCACTAAACAGGAATTTTTATAAAGACTTCTTCTATAGATATCTTAAAGAGACCTAAAGAGACGCAGGCCTGTGGAGCGACCCCACAGAATCTGGGCCTTGAACAAGCCCGTGGACAGGCTGTGCACCTCCGGATCCATTTATGCAGACACAGACCCCGCCCCTTTTCGCTGCGCGAAAACCCGCTCCCCCACCCAATACGGAAGCCGCCTCCGGCGGCTCGATTCCAGATGGTGGTCGCCTGATGGCGACCAAAGATCGGCTCTCCGAGTGTGTGAGTGGCAAAATCCACCTGCGCGGCCTCAGGAAGCGTTCGGGGCGGCAGAACCGACAGCGTGACGTCAGAGGCTCCGAAACCTGCTCACAGCCCTCCTGAGAGGCTTTGTCACCGCGCTCAGCGCGGTGGAGTGATGATGCCGTCGATTCGCGACTGCGAATCCCGCAGGCGAGGGGGTGCCGATCCGTCAGTAGGGCTCGGCCAGCCGCGCGACCGTGGTAAATCTGGGGCTGGCTTTCCCGTGGCTGTTCAGGCCCTCAACCAGACGCTTGATCACCCCGCGGCCGAGGTGCGACCGAGCCAGCTGCGGCCGTTCGGCTCGAAAATCCGGGCAATTTGGGGCCGGTGTTCCCGCTAAAACCTAGGCTGGTAGCCAATTTGGGGCTGGCTTTCCCGTTCAGTCAGCGCGTGCGGCGCGGCTTACGGTTTGCCGCAAACCGCTTACGGTTTACGGCGAGTGGTTGGCTGAGAGTGAGCAGGGCGAGGGTCCGCGGATCCTGCCCACCCCCGTAATACCGCTCCAGGGCTTGCCGGAACCCGGGCCGGTCCTGAGGGTCCCCCGGATCTTGGTCCGGCCGAAAGGTGAGCCTCCGGATCTCATTCGGCGGCCTGCAGGGCTGCCGCCAAGGCGAATTCCTGGGGCGTCCGCCCATCCGGCGCAGCACCTCCGCGACCGGTGTCCCGGTCTCCGCCTGCTTCAGCGCGAAGGCGATTTGCTCCTCGGTGAACCTGCCCTTCTTCACGGCTCTGCTCCTCCCATCAGGGTCTCACACAACCGGAAAACTCGCACTCACGCCGGACCAAAGCGATGGGGGACGTCAACCTCGGTGCGCGAAGCGGTCTCGGGCGTCACCTCGGCGGTCGAGCAGCAGGCCGCGGCGACGCGCGAGATCTCGGCGAGCATGCAGATCGCCTCGGAAGGCGTGTCGAACATCGACCGGAACCTGCACGCGCTGCTGCGCTGAAGCGACGATCCCGCAGGCCACCTGTTGACGGGCTGCAGTCAGAAGCCTGAGAGCGGACCGACCAAGGCGGGCAAGTAAGTCATGCGCGGTCCAAGCGACCCTGTCCGCTTCGCTGGATCCACCGTCCGGAAGCGGGATGGCCGAAAACAGCCCTGCTCGGCCATTCCGCTTCCTTGCTTATCATGTAAGAAAAACGACCGTTTCTTTTACAAGCCTGTAGCCGCAGCGAAGTGGCTCTCCCTGCTCCTCAGCGTTCGATCCCACCGTGTTCGCGATCCGGCCCGGATCGGCCCAGAAGGCCGGCAACCTGCGCAACGAGGCGCCGCGTGTGAGCGGTCGAGAAATGGACGAGCTGCCGGCGCCTCTCGGCATCGAATAGCCGCCAAGCCGGCACCGTGAGGCGGTCTGGCCGGAGCCTGACCAGTGTCACGCGCAAAGCGTGGGCCGCTCGCACCACGCGGGCGACATCGATGCCGCCATGGACTTGTTCGGGCGAGCCTAAGGTTCCTTCGCGCACGAACGCGATCCGGTCGGCGGCATAATCGGCAACGTTGGCCTTCTCCCTGTAGACCCTCGCCTCGGCAAACAGCCGCTCCAGCACGGCGGTTGCGCTCGCTGGCAGGCGTGGATCGGCTTGGCGCTGCCGGCACAGGGCGTCGAGGCGGTCGCGCTCGACTACCA
>NZ_BBUX01000051.1:0-45458 GCF_000974725.1 Methylobacterium sp. ME121 | reverse complement strand
GAGGGTGATGTGCTTCGGCATTAGCCTTCCTGCTGTTGCCGATCACGGATGCGTGAACCCTGGTTAACCGACAGTAACGAAGTCTGCGCTCATGTCGTGCACGGCCGCCCAGCTCACCTGCAGCTAACTTTCTCCTGCTGCATTCTCGTTACAAGACGCCCCGGATCCGGCTTGTTCGCCCCCGCCTCGTCGGATTTGGGAAGAGCTACTCCAATCGTCGACGCGGGCTTTTTCTTGCCCGGAATCCCTCACAGGGGTGGTATCCGGCCTTCGGAGAAAATGCGCTGTGACACGATTTTCCCGCAGGAGTGAAAAGTCCGGTTCGGCAATCCCATCCACAACGGCTTGTATGTCATACCATTAGTATGCCGAAGACGCAGCCACTGGTTGAGAAGAAGCGCATAGGTCGCCCGCCCGGTAGAACCTTCGCCACCCCATTTCCAATGCGGTTCACGGTCGGCCAGCTTGATGCGGTGGATGAATGGCGCCGCGCTCAGCCCGATCTTCCATCACGAACGGAAGCTGTGCGGCGACTGGTGGCGCAGGCGCTAAAAGCGGAACGTCCCTAGCTTGCGCAGGCTGGCTAAACGCCGCCCCGTCACATGGGCTGCCGACGAGGCTGACGGCTCCTAGCTTCGCGCTCAGCTCTTTGGTTGAGTCAACGACATCGATACAACTTTAAGGTGTCATAAACCTTTCAATCACAAGGTGTGCGCATCAGAGGGATCTTGGTTTGCCAAGGCCTCCGCAGGGTACCTCAGTAGAGGAATTGCAGATGCGTAAGTTTGCTCCCGTATCAAACAAAAATGGAAGCGACGAAAGCATCTTACGCGGCAGCGTTAGTGCCGCAACACTTCTGGTTTATGGCGGGATAGCAGGGCTCCTTGCTGCATCTCCCGCTCATGCTCAGCTACTTCGAGGCGCGCTTGATACAGCCGGAGGCGGAATTCTCGGAACCGGATTGACGGTCGGCACCACAAGCCCCGGGACGGGTGTTCTGGGGACAGGGCTCAACGTCGGAACGACTGGCACCAATAACGGCGTCTTGGGCACTGGCCTAACTGTAGGAACGACGAGTCCTGGAACGGGTGCCCTCGGGACGGGCCTCAACGTCGGAACAACTGGCACCAACAATGGTGTCTTAGACACTGGTGTGACGGTAGGTACGACAAGTCCTGGAAGTGGCGTTCTAGGAACCGGCTTGAACGTCGGAACGACCGGCACCGGTAATGGTGTGCTCGGGACAGGGGTGACGGTAGGTACGACAAATCCCGGCACCGGTGTGCTTGGGACGGGTCTTAACGTCGGAACGACCAACGGCGGCGTCCTCGGAACTGGAGTTCTAGTCGGGACGACCGGGCCTGGAGATGGCCTGCTCGGGACTGGCCTCACGCTCGGCACGGCGGGCGGTACCGGCTCCAGCGGTGGCTGCGGAACGTGTGGCGCAGGTGGCAGCGGGACAGGTGGCAGCGGGACAGGTGGCAGCGGGACAGGTGGCAGCGGGACAGGTGGCGGTGGAGCAGGCGGCGGTGGAGCAGGCGGCGGCGGAGCAGGCGGCGGCGTAACGGGAAGCGGTGTGGCTGGCGCAGGCCAGGGCGTGTACATCGTGACGGGGAATGTCACCCAATCTCAAGGGCAGACTATCGTTTCTGAGCTTCGTCTGTCTTCGTACTCACAAATAACAAATGTGGCGACTAACAACACCAGCAATCAGGCCGCGCCGATCGCCGTCGGCAGCGACGCGCTGGCCGTGGGCTACGGTTCGAGCGCGGCCGGGACCGCCTCGACCGCCGTCGGCACGGGCGCGAGCGCGGCCAACACCGGCAGCGTCGCCCTCGGCTACGCGGCGAGCGCCCAGGGGCTCGGCGGAACGGCGATCGGCACGGCCTCCGCGGCGTCCGGGGCCGGGAGCACCGCTCTGGGCTTCGTCGCCGGCGCGACCGGAACCGGCTCGACCGCCGTCGGTGCGGCCGCCTCGGCGGCCGGCAACAACAGCGTGGCGCTCGGCAACGGGGCGGCCGCCAATCAGGCCAACACGATCGCCATCGGCGCCAACGTGAAGACGACCCAGGCCAACCAAGTGGCGATCGGCAATTCCGCCAACACCTACAGGCTGGCCGGCATTGCCTCGCAGGCGAGCGCCGCCGCGCAGAGCGGAGCGACGGCCTTCGTGACCACGGACGCCAACGGCAACCTCGCGGCCTCGGCCTACGGACCCTCGACGATCGCCGGCCTCGGCAACCGGATCGACTCGGTGCAGGCGCAGGTCAACAACCTGGAAGCCAAGACCGACTCGGTCCAGCGCTACGCGATCCAGACCCGCAAGGAGGCCCGGCAGGGCGTCGCCATGGCGATCGCGATGGCGACCGCCCCCATGCCGTCGGCGCCCGGCAAGACGACATGGGCCACCAACGGCGCGACCTACCGGGGCGAATGGGCCGGTGGCCTCGCGGTGGCGCACCGGTTGCCGACCTGCTGCGTCCCGATCGCCGTGACTGCAGGCGTGGCCTACGGCGGCGACAACGCTGTCGGCGTTCGCGCCGGTCTCGCGGGCGAGTTCTGAGACAAGAAGCTTGGGCGCGACAGTGGATGAGGGCGGACCCCGACCACCCTCGCAGAGACCCGTTGTGCTGCGCGCGGATATACGCCGAGTCGGCAAACGACAGGAGCTCGCCGAGGAGGCGTCTGAGCTTCAACTGAAGCTCGGAGGCCTTCAGGGGCAGATCCGCCAGATCTGCATCCCAGCAACACGCAGCGAGCAAGCGCTGAACCATAGCCATCGCTAAGGCAGATGCCGACCGCCTCTTACCTCACGCGCCGCGCGCTCGCTGCCGAGCTGATGATGAGCGAGAGCGCCGTGGACGATTACGTCCGACGGGGCCTCCTGCCGCCACCGATACGCATCTCGCCGAGCTGCGTGCGCTGGCGCTGGCGCTGGCGCTGGGCGACTGTGGACGAGATCCTGCGGGCCTCCGAGAGCCCGAGATAGTCGGTCGAGAACCTGAGCCCCGAGGAGCGTGCGGCCCGGTCGATCGAGGCATCCGGGCACCCCACGCTTCAGGGCCGAGTAGCTGCCGAACGCTACGCTCGCGCCGTCGCCACTTCGTAACAGGATGGAGACCGAGCCTCCGCGGAGGCGGCTGCCCGAGTAATCGCCTCGTCGAGGCGGCACCTCGACAAGAAGCCGACGGAGGCGGAACGCGCCGCCCGGGCCATCGCAGCCTCGAAGGAGCGGTCACGCCCGACCAAAAAGCCCAAAACCGACTGAGCTCGTTCCTGTCCGCGTCACACCTTGCGTAGCCGCACTCCCGGCCCCTCGCCGCTCTTGTCGATAAAGATGACGCCAGCGGGCTCTAGGACGCCGTGCAGAGTGGTAGGCCCGGCAGGACTCGAACCTGCAACCAGACCGTTATGAGAGGTCGGCTCTAACCATTAAGCTACAGGCCCCCGAGCCCGCATAGCCTTCGCTGTCCTGCAGGCGCAACCTGTCGACAGGGCAGCGTAGGACTCGTGGGCCTACTCGGCAGCCTCAGCCCTGTCGCTCTCCTCCTGATCGTCCTCGGCAGCGCCTTCGGCCGCTGCGCTCACCGACTGAGCACCGGTCCGGTACTTATCTCCGTGCCGCTCCAGCTCGCCGCTATTGGCCATCACGCTGAGGTACGTGTTCAGGGTGTTGGCTGCCACGTCTGTCAGGCGCTCGCTGATCTCGGCATGCGTCAAACCCTCAGAGCCAGCCTTCTCAAGGAGCGCCTTCAGCCGCCCCTTGGCCGAGTTGGCGCGCGGTCCCCGGGGGCCACGGCTACCACGAGGCCGGTCCTCGCTCGCCGGCGCGCGACGGTGTGTCGGCAAATCGTCGGCAGGCTCGTACAGCGGCGTGCCCTCCACGATCGATGCGAGCGACCGCTCGGCAAGGCGGAGCTTCGTCAGCTCCGCGCCGACCCGCTCGAAATCAGCCTCAAGGGTCGCGCGCTGCTGCCTCACGTTGGCAAGCGCCTTCGCGAGAGTGTCGTCATTTGCCATCGGCGAATCGTCTTCCTTGTTCTCGGGACCAGCGCCTTGGGGCGCAGTCGAGAAACGTATCATCGCCCCCCACTGGATCCGCGCGATACCGAACGCAGCCTAGGCAGAAGTGTTTTATGCCTCCTGGCTTTTTTGCGCGAGGCGTTGCGCCCTCAACCGCTCGGTCTGTTCGTCTAAGACTTGGCGTTCTTCCTCAATCTCCTCCCCAACCTCGCTCGAAGTCGCCCCGCGGATCTCCGTTCTGACCTGATGGCTCGTGCGGTCGGCATAGCGGGTTGTTGGGAAGTGAGACATATGCCCTCTTCATTTACCAATGTCCGGCCGAGATAGGGCACCGACTCAGGCCGTCACCAGCTCATCGCCCTCAGCGCATGTTCTGCGAGCCCCTCAGCGCTGCGAATTGCTCTGACGTAGATTGATCCGTCAGCGCGCGACTGCGTCGTCGTAGAAGCCGCGGGCATCGAAGATGCGCCGGACGACGCCGGTGCGCTTCGCCTCATCCATCCACGCCGTGACGCGGGCGAGGGCGGCGGGCCGGCCCTTCGGAACGGCGACGGCGACCTGCGTCTGCTGGAAGCCGCCCGCGACGATGCGGGAGCCCGGGACCTGCAGGACCACCGGCCGCAGCGTGTCGCGGGAGAGCGCGAAGGCGTCCGCCTGCCCGGCGCGCATGCGCGCGACCGCCTCGGCCACGGACGGGACGGGGAGGGGCTGCGTCCGGGTCAGCGTGCGGGCGGAGGCGCGGAACGTCGTCGTGCCCTCGATCGCCACGACCCGGAGGCCCGGCCGGTCCACCTGCGCCACGTCGGTGATGCCCGCCCCCGCGCTGGCCAGATAAGTGCTCTCCAGATCGTAGTAGCCCGGCCCGAAATCGATTACCTGGCGCCGGGTCGCGTCGACCGGCATGAAGCTGACATCGATCGCCGCGGCCTGGAGGGCGGCGGCCGCGGCGCCCGAGTTCGGGAACAGGGTGACGGCCAGCGGCAGGCCGACCTGCCGGGCGAGATCCGCGCCCAGATCGGCCGTCACGCCGTCGAGCCCTCCATCGGCCGCGCGGCAGACGAAGATCAGGCCGGCGGACGGCGCCTCGACGAGACCGACCCGGAGCGTGCCGGTCGGCGCCAGCTCCGCTTTCGCGGAAGCATCCTGCGCGGGGCGGGAAATCGTCATAGGGGCGAGACGGGGAAGCGAGCAGGGGGCAGAGAAGCGACGCGCAACGGGATCGCGAAGGCGAGACCGAGGTGACCCCGGCAATCTCCGCCTCGGGCCTAACCCTTGCTACGTCATTGGGAAGGTTGGCGCACCCGACACGATTCGAACGTGTGACCTTTGCCTTCGGAGGGCAACGCTCTATCCAGCTGAGCTACGGGTGCAAGCCGTGGCCATTCCCTAGCCCAACCGCGCCGGGAGCGCAACGGCGCCCGCACCATCGCGTGCGGCCGCGGGCGACGCAATCCGATCTCCGGCGCGTGTTGCCCCGGCGTCCTTGCCTTCGCGCGCCGTTTCCCGGCCCCTGGGCGCCGGGCAGAGAGGTCGCGGAGCGGGCAGAGGTGGCGGAGGTGACGGGCGGCCGGGATCCGCGGGCGAACAATTTCGGGTCCCTGCGACTCCTGTTCGCGGGCCTCGTGATCCTCGCCCACGCCCCCGAACTCGTGGACGGGAACCGGTCGCGGGAGTTGCTGACCCAGGTCTTCGGGACCCTGTCCCTGGGGGAGATCGCCGTCGACGGCTTCTTCCTCGTGAGCGGCTACCTGATCACCGCGAGCTACCGCGCCAAGCGCTCCTTCGGCGACTACCTCGCGCGGCGAGCGCTGCGGATCTACCCGGCCTTCGTGGTCGCGTCCCTGCTCTGCATCGCCGTCGTCGCGCCCCTCGGCGGCGGCAACCTCGCGGACGCCTCGCCGCTCGAGGCCCTGCTGCGGCTGTCGCTGCTGCTGATGCCGGTGGTCCCGGGCGCCTTCGCCGAGCTGCCCTACCCGCTGCTGAACGGCTCGATGTGGACCATCCCCTGCGAGTTCGGCTGCTACCTGCTGCTCGGCCTCGTCGGCACCGCCCGCGCCCTGCGCCGCCGCGGACGCTATCTCGGCCTGCTCGGGGGGCTCGGCAGCCTCCTCGCCCTGCGCTGGCTCTTCCTGCCCGTCGGGCATCCGGGCGACATCCTCGGATCCCTGTCGGAGATGATCCGCCTCACCTTCGTGTTCTGCTGCGGCGGCGCCTTCCGGCTGTTCGCCGACCGGATCACCTACACGCGGCGCGGCGCGACCCTCGCCGCCCTGCTGCTGCTGCCCCTGATGTTCAGCCGGCCGCTGGCCGAGCCGGCCTTCGCGATCCTCGGCGGCTACCTGATCTTCTGGTTCGCCCTCGCGGTGCGCCCCACCGCCCTCAGCCGCGCCACCGCCCAGGTCGACCCGTCCTACGGTCTCTACCTCTACGCCTGGCCGGTGCAGAACCTGCTGGTCGCGCGGATCCCCGGGATCTCACCCTGGGCGGTCGCCGTCCTCACCCTCGCGGCCGCCATCCCCCTCGGCCTGCTGAGCTGGTACCTGATTGAGCGGCCGATGCTCCAGTTCCGGCCCGGACCGGGCGGCGCCCGGCCGGAGCCCGGCGCGATCCCGGCGGCCGGGCCCGCCCTCGGCGCCTAGCGCCGGAAGGCCCGCGGCCGCCGGTAACCGGCGCCGCCCGGGCGCGTTCTCGATGGACAGGCGGGACGCGGCCGCGGAGGCGGGACATGACGCAGGTTCTGGATCGCGGGACCGTCGACCGGCTGGTCGCCCTCGGCCGCGACCGGGGCCTCCTCACCGCCGACGATCTGCGCGCCGCGCTGCCCGTCGAGCGCATGGATGTCGACGCCCTGGTCCTGGTGATGCTGGAGCTGGAGGCGGCGGGCGTGAGCGTCGAGCCCGAAGCCTTCGGCCCCCCGACGGACCGGCCGGTCCCGGCCTCGGTCACCCTTCCCGCGCCGGGGTCCGGCACGCCGCCGGTCCGGGCCGCGGAGGCGGGGCCGGGCGCGGCCTTCGCGGCCCCCGCATCCGCCGCGCCGGCCGCCGCGGAGCCGATCCCGGACGACGGCGCCGATGCCGGCCGGGCCGTCCTCCTGGCCGGCCTGGCGACCGTTCTGATCCTCGGCGCCGTGCTCCTGATGCTGTGAGCGCCCGGCGCGGAACGCTTCGGGCCGCGGCCCCGTTGGCGAGAGCCGGCCGGAGACGGCCCCGAGGACCCTCGTATCCATGCGTCAGACCCCGGACGGAACCCTCGCCCTGCTGATCGCGGCCCTGCGCGAGGGGACGGCGCATGTCGAGGCGCTGCTCACGCTGGCGCGGACGGAGGTCGACGGCAATTTCCGGGCGATCGTGTCGCTGATCGCCATCGTCGGCACGATCCCGGTGCTGCTGATCGTCACCTTCTTCCTCGGCCTGGACGCCGTGGTGAAGCTGCTGGCCGTGCCGTTCGGCGCCGAGGCGCCGGCCGCGCTGATCGTCGCCGCGCCGTTCCTCGTCATCGCGCTGGGACTCGGTTGGATGGGCGCCCGCCGGATGGCGCTCTCGAACCTCGAGCCCTGGCGGACGTGGCGGCAGGTGAAGCGGGACGTCCGCGAGGTGACCCGCGCCGGCGCGTGATTCCGGGACCGGAAATCTCAGCGCTGTCAGGTCGATGCGGCGGTCCGCTCACGCGTGATCTGAGTGAGGGTTCGCCGCGCGTACCGGTCCGGGCGCGCTCGACCGGTCTGTCCGGATCCGGATCCAAGTCCTTGTCAAACGGCGCGATTCGGCCGAGCCACGCCGGTCCTAGCCCGTCGGTGCCAGCATGGTGCCGAGGCCCGGATCGAGCGGCACGTCGAGCCGGCAGCGCAGGCCCTCAGCCTCGAAGGCGAGGTCGACCGTGCCGGCGAGTTCGCGCCGCACGCCGCCGGCGATCAGCCGCGTCCCGAAGCCCACCCGGGTCGGCGCCCGCACCGGCGGGCCGCCGCGCTCCTCCCAGCTGAGCCGCAGCCGCCGCTCCCCCGCCGCGCCGGCGGCGACCGACCACGCCACCCGGACGCGGCCCTCGCGGACCGAGAGGGCGCCGTACTTGGCGGCGTTGGTGGTCAGCTCGTGGACCGTCAGGCCGAGCGCCAGCACCTCGCGGGGGCTCAGCGACACGTCCGGCCCGTCCAGACGGATCTGGTCGCCGCCGGTCCGGTACGGGCCGAGCTCGCTCTCCAGCACCTCGCGCAGGGGGGCCCCGCTCCAGTCCTCGCGGGTCAGGAGGTCGTGGGTCTTCGACAGGGCCAGGATCCGCGCCTCCAGGACCTCGGCGGAGCCGCGGGACTGCCGGGCGAGGGCCTGGACGGTGGCCAGGGTGTTCTTCACCCGGTGGTTCAGCTCGTGCAGCATCGTGCCCTGCTGCGCCTGCAGGGCGCGGCCGCGCTGGATCTCGGCGCGCAGCTCGGCGGTGCTGCGCTGGAGGGTGGCGGCCATGGCGTCGAGCTTGCTGCCCAGCCGGTCGAACTCCGCGGCGCCGTGCAGGCCGGTGCGGGCGGCGAGGTCGCCGGCCTGCCACGCCGCCGCGGTGCGCAGAAGCCGGTCGACCGGGCGGCGGATGAACACCCGCCCGGCCACGAGGGCGGCGGCGAGCGCCAGGGCTGCCCCGAGGGCGATCAGCACCAGCCCGCGGCGGGTGGCGGCGTCGATGTCCGCGAAGGCGGTGGCGTGGTCGCGCCCGACGACGACGCGCACCCCCGCCAGCGGGCCGTCCGGCATCGCGGTGGCGATGATCCGCTGGCGGCCGTCGAGGCCCGCGGCGACGCGGACGTCGCTGCCCTGGGCCTCCAGCATGGCGACCCGGTCGGGCGGGATCGGCCTGCCGATCCAGGCCGCCTCGTCCGGGCGGCGGGCGATGATCAGGCCGTCGCGGTCCGTCACGGTGATCGCCGTCTCCGCCTGATGGAGCGCCTGTTCCAGGTGATCGGAGAGCCAGTCGAGGTCGACGGCGGCGAGCAGGACGCCCGCGGGCGCCCCCCCGGAGTCGCCGGCGTGGACGGCCCGGGCGAAGTGGATCGACGGCCGCCGTGTCTGGAAGCCGACCGCGTAGCCGCCGACCGCGTAGCCGCCCCGCTCCAGGGCGCGGCGGTGATAGGCCCGGCCGCGGCTCGAGTAGGAGCCCGCGGGCGCGCCGGCGCTGTCGCAGATCACGGCCCCCTCGGGATCGGTGAGGGCGATCAGCAGCACGTGCGGCAGCCGCGCGGCCGCCCGCCGCAGGTAGGCGGTGCAGGCCGCCGGCTCCCGCGCCTGCACGGTGGCGTCCCCGGAGATCAGGTCGAGGGCCTGCTGCATCCGGTCGGAGACCTGCGCGAAATCCTCCGCCACGTCGCGCGCGGTGGCGCGGGCGTCGGCCCGCACGGCCGCGTCGCGGCTCGCCCGCAGGGCGACCTCGTTGTAGCCCTGGATCGCCAGCGCCGGGGCGAGGGCGAGCAGGACGAGCAGCAGGATGCGGGTCGTCAGCGACAGGGTCGGCGAACGCGGCCGAGAGCGCGGGAGCGGGAGCGGGGTGCGGAACCGGAAGCGGGGCGGCATCGGCGGTCAGTCGAGACCGGCGATCGGCGCGCGCGCCCGCGCGGCCAGGGCCTCCACGGTGAGCGGCGCGGTGCTCATCCGCATCCCCGGTTCGAGGGCGCCGGGGCCGAAGGTCGCGATCCTTACGGAGCCGGTGGTGACCAGGACCTTCGGATCCGGCCGGTGCGGCCGGGCCGCTTCCACCCTCTCCCGGCCGTCGCCGCCGCCGGACAGGCCGACCTCGCTCATCGGCAGCCCGGTCGCCGCGCCGGTCGCCGCGAAGGCGGCGCGGCGGCGCTCGACCTCCTGCGCGAGGGTACGGTTGCGCGGCCGGCGGTCCGCCGCCTCGTCCGCGCTCACGAGGCGCCGCCGGATCGGGCGGACGCGATCGACGCGTGCGAGCAAGCGGATTCGCGGGCGGGACGCCGTCTCATCCCGGCGTTGTTGCAGAACCGGTCGGCCCTTGCCAGTGCGCCGCGCGGTCGGGGGGCGCCGTGGGACGGATCGTCTCAGCGCCCGCGGGGCCGGCCGGCCTCCGGACGCAGGTGCAGAAAGCTGCGCTCGCCGGTCGCGGCTTCGGCCACGTGCTGGATCGTGTCGAGCAGATCGGACACGGCCCGCGGACCGGTCGGACGGAATCCCGCCTTCGGCTCGACCCAGCGCCCCTGCGTGCGGTTCGCGGCGATCTGCGCCTCGCTCAGCGCGTCGAAATCCCGGCGTCGGGTCATGGCTCAGCCCTCCGCCGGCGACTCTGTCGGGGGCATGGTTGACGAAAGGTTAACGTCGGATCCGCCGGCGGGGCGCGCGTCGACGCGCCGCGAAACGCCGCGAAACGCCGCCGGCTTGATCCCCGGCGCCGACCCCTCTAAACAGCAAAAACCGAGGTAGATCAATAGATTAGTGTGATTACAAACTGCAGACTCGTGGCCGGCGCGGATCGCGGCACAGCGTGCGGGTCGCGGTGACCGGTTCCGCCGGACCTGCCATCGGCACCCGGGTCGTCGACACCCTGGCGGGCCTGCGGCCGCTGGCGCCGTTCTTCTGCCTGTACGTGACCTTCGGGGCGACGCTCGGCTTCCTGTCCGGCGGGGCGCCGCTGATCCTGCGGGCGCGGGGCGTGGAGCTGGCCGAGGTCGGGCTGCTGCAGCTCATCAACCTGCCAGTCGGGCTCACCTTCCTGTGGGCGCCCCTCCTCGACCGGCTCCGCCTGCCGTTCCTCAGCCACCGGATCGGCTGGATCGCGGCCGCGCAGGCCGCCTCGGTGCTCCTGCTGGCCGTCCTGAGCCTCGGCGAGACCTGGCCGCTCCTGGCGCTGCTCGCCCTGGCGATCGCCGCCTGCGCCTGCGTGGCGACCATGGACATCGCCCTCGAGGCCCTGGTGGTCGAGACCGTGCCGGCGGGGCGGCGCGCCTTCGTGGCCTCGGCCAAGCTGTGCGGCGCCTCCCTCGGCGGTATCCTGGGGGTCGGCGTGCTGGTCGGCTCCTACGATAGCCTGGGCTGGCGCGGGGCGGTCCTGGCCTGCGCGGCCCTCGACGCCCTCTGCCTGCTGCCGATCCTGGGCTACCGGGAGGCCCCCCCGCGCGGGGCCGGGGGCGCCGCGGGAACCGGCGCCGGCCCGGAGCGCTGGTCGGGCTCGCTGGCGCGGCTGCGCCGCCTGGTCGGGCGCGTGCTGGTGCTCGGGGCCTACTTCGCCGCCTCCTACCTCGTGGCCGGGCCCAACACCCTGGCGCTCCTCGATCTCGGCGTCCCGCTCGGGCAGGTCGGCACGCTCACCGGCACCGTGCTCCCGGCCGTGAACCTCGTCATGGCGCTGGCGGCCGGCTGGCTGGCCGCGCGGTTCGGCACGGTCCGGCTGATCGCCGCGGGGGCCCTCGGCGTCCTGGCCTCCGGGGGCCTGATGGTCGTCGCCTGCGCGGGCCGGATGCCCGATCTCGGCGTCGCCGCCGCGGTGCTGAGCTTCGTCGCGGGCGGGTTCCTGGGCGTGCCGGTCTTCAACATGATCTACCGCTGGGCCCAGGGCCCGAAGCCCGCCACCGACTACGCGCTCCTATTCGGCGCCGCCTTCTTCGCCGCGATGCCGCTGCGGGTGGCCGCCCCGGCGCTCGCCGGCTGGATCGGCTGGCCGGGCTACTTCGCCGCCACCCTGCCGCTCTACGCCGCCGCGGTGGCGTGGCTCGCCGTCGCGGTGGAGCGGACCCTGCGGGACGACGGGGCCGCGCGATGATCGCCGAGGTCGCCGCCCAGGTTCCCGACACGCTCGCGGCCTACCGGGACGGGATCGCCGAGGGCCCCGGCGGCCCGGAGGCGCTGCCCCTCGGCGCCCTGCGCGACCCCGACGTGTTCGACGCGACGCTGGCGGCCTTCGGGGCCGGGTTCGGCGTGGCGTTCCGGACCGCGGATCCGCGGGTCCGGGTCTCGTACTGGAGCCAGTTCTACCTCGCGGCCCTGGCGACGCCGGCGCTGACCGCCCTGGTGCGCCTCGGCCGGCCGCTGCCGCTCGCCTTCGACGCGGTCAGCCTCGAGCTCGACGCGGCCGGCCGGCCGTGCCGCTTCCGCCTGCCCGCGGACGGGTCCGGCTGCGCGGCCTGCCCGGCGCCCGGCCTGACCGGGCTGGTGGAGGCGCATCTGCGCCCGTTCGTCGAGCTCTGCCACGCCCGGTGCGGGATCGCGCCCCGTGTCCTCTGGGGCAATGCCGCGGTGATCCTCGACTACGTCGCCCGGGAACTCGGCGGCGCGCCCGGGGGACCGCTCGGGGACGGGGAGGGGGACGGCGCCGCCTGCGCGAGCGCCTGCACCGACGCCTGTGACGACGTCGCGGCCTGCCTCGGATGGCGCGCCGGCCCAGGCTGCGCTAGGAGCCCGCTGGCGCAGGCGCTCTGCCCGGGGGCGTCGGGCTGCCGGCGGCGGCGCGTCTGCTGCCTGCGCCACCGCCTGCCGGGGGTGCCGTCCTGCGGCGCGCTCTGCCCCGTCGAGTGCGCCGCCCAACGCTGATCCGAGCCGCGCGATGCTGAAGGCCTTCCTCGCCTATTACCGGCCGTACCGGACGCTGTTCCTGGTCGATTTCGGCTGCGCGGTGCTGTCGGGCCTGCTGGAGCTCGGCTTCCCCATCGCGGTGAAGGGCTTCATCGACAGCCTGCTGCCCCGGCAGGACTGGGGCCTGATCCTGCTCGCCGCGGCGGCGCTGGCGCTGGTCTACGTCGCCAATGCCGGCCTGATGGTGGTGGTCACCTACTGGGGCCACGTGCTCGGCATCAACATCGAGACCACGATGCGGGCGCGGGCCTTCGACCACCTGCAGAAGCTCTCCTTCCGCTTCTACGACGGCCAGAAGACCGGCCACCTCGTCGCCCGGGTGACCAAGGACCTGGAGGAGATCGGCGAGGTCGCCCATCACGGGCCCGAGGACCTGTTCATCGCCGTGATGACGCTGCTGGGCGCCTTCGCGCTGATGCTCTACGTCCACGCGCCGCTGGCGCTGATCACCGCGGCGATCCTGCCGCTGATCGCCTTCGTGTCGATCCGCTACGGCGGCCGCATGACCCGCAACTGGCAGGCCCAGTACGGACGGGTCGGCGCCTTCAACGCGCGGATCGAGGAGAATGTCGGCGGGATGCGGGTCGTGCAGGCCTTCGCCAACGAGCCCCACGAGCGCGCCCTGTTCGCCCTCGACAACGCCCGCTATCGCGACACCAAGCTCGAGGCCTACCGGCTGATGGCGGCCGGCCTGTCGATCAACTATCTCGGCCTGCGCCTCGTCCAGATCGCGGTGCTGCTCGGCGGCGCCGCCTTCGTGGTCCGGGGCGACCTGACGCCGGGCGGCTTCGTGGGCTTCCTGCTGCTGGTGGGCGTGTTCTACCGGCCGCTGGAGAAGATCGGCGCCGTGGTCGAGACGTATCCGAAGGGGGTCGCGGGCTTCCGCCGCTACCAGGAGCTGCTGGCCACCGAGCCCGACATCACCGACCGGCCGGAGGCCCGCGCGGTCGGCGCCTTGCGCGGCGACATCCGCTTCGAGGGGGTGGGCTTCGGCTACGGCCCCGGCCGCCCGGTCTTCTCCGGCCTCGACCTCGCGGTGGCGGCCGGCGAGACGGTGGCGTTCGTGGGCCCCTCGGGGGTCGGCAAGACCACCCTCTGCGCCCTGCTGCCGCGCTTCTACGAGGTCGAGGCGGGCCGCATCACCGTCGACGGGCTCGACATCCGCGACATCACCCTGGCGAGCCTGCGCCGCCAGATCGGCATCGTCCAGCAGGACGTGTTCCTGTTCGCCGGCACGATCCGGGAGAACATCGCCTACGGCCGCCTCGACGCCACCGAGGCCGAGATCGACGCCGCCGCGCGGCGCGCCCGGCTCGGCGGGCTGATCGACGGCCTGCCGGAGGGCCTCGACACCGTGGTGGGCGAGCGCGGCGTGCGCCTGTCGGGCGGCCAGAAGCAGCGCATCGCCATCGCGCGGGTCTTCCTCAAGAACCCGCCGATCCTGATCCTCGACGAGGCGACCTCGGCGCTCGACACGGAGACCGAGCGGGAGATCCAGCGGGCGCTCGCCGAGCTGGCCCGCGGGCGCACGACCCTGGTGATCGCCCACCGCCTCGCCACCGTCCGGGACGCCGACCGCATCGTGGTCCTGGGGGAGGGCGGGGTCGTCGAGGAGGGCCGGCACGCGGCTTTGCTGGCCGCCGGCGGCCCCTACAGCCGCCTGCACGCGGCGCAGTTCGGGCGCGGCGCATCCGGCGCGGGCGTCCTCGCGGCGGAGTGAGAACCGGCCACAGACTCCGCTAGGACGGCGCCGCCGCGCTCGACTCGCGCACGACGAGGCGCGTGGGAAACAGCTTCTGGGCGAGGTCGTCCGGCGCCCGCGTCCCCTCGATCAGCTCGACCAGCGTCGCGAAGGCGAACCGGACCATGTCGAGCACCGGCACATCGACCGAGGTCAGGCTCGGGACCGCGTAGGCCCCCTGGGCGAGGTTGTCGAAGCCGACGACGCGGATCTCCGCGGGGACCCGCACGCCGCCCTCGTGCAGCGCCCGCAGCGCGCCGAGCGCCACCCCGTCGCTGGCGGCCACGACGGCGTCCGGGCGGGCGCCGGGCCCGGTCTCCAGCAGCGCCCGCGCGGCCCGGTAGCCGCCCGCGACGGTCCCGTCGCAGGGGACCACGAGGGCGTCGCGCAGGGGCAGGCCGGCCTCCGCGAGGGCGTCCCTGTAGCCGCGGAACCGCTCGGTGTCGGCGGCCGGCCGGCGCGCGTCGCCCGTGAGCAGGCAGATCGACCGGCTCCCCGCCGCGATCAGGTGGCGAACGGCCCCGTGGATCGCGTCGCGCTCGGCCCGCGCCGCGTAGTGCGTGCCGGGCACGTCCAGGCCGAATACCACGAACGGGCACCGCTTGGCCTGGAGCAGGCCGATCAGGGGGTCGTCCCGGCCCTCGGCGAAGACCACGAGGCCGTCGACCCGGGCCTCGCTGACGAGGCTGGCGATCCGGCCCGGGCCGTCCGGGTCGTCGCCGCGGCGGCAGCGGTGGACCAGGGTGTAGCCCTGCTGGTCGGTGACGGTGCCGAAGGTCTGGAGGACGCGGCCGTGGTCGGTCTCCTCCCCCGGGCGGGACCCGTCGGCGGCGGGCTCCGGCGCGGGGGCGAACACGCAGGCGATGCTGCGGCTCGGCTTCTTGCGCAGGGACCGGGCGGCGAGGCTGGGCACGAAGTCCAGGTCGCGCATGGCCGTCTCGATGGTCTCGCGCGTGGTCCGGGCGACCTTCTGCGGGTGGTTCAGGACCAGCGAGACCGTCTGGAAGCTCACGCCGGCCCGTCGGGCGACGTCCTTGATCGTCGTCTGGCCCATCGTCCCCTCGCGAGCCGGTCCGAACGGTCGCGGCCCGGCGCGGGCGCGCGGCGCCGCCTCGTTCGGTGCGGCAATCTAGATCTGTATCGATCGGAGATAAAGCCGCGGGCCGGGCAGCAAAGACGGCACCTTCCGGCGCAGAACCCGCGCAAGACCGGTCATTCGCGCGCGAATTCCGGTCCATCCAGCGGGTTCTCGGGTGCCCCTGTCACGCTCTGCGGCAGGGGCGCCGGGCAGGAACCTTGTCCGCCCTGTGCGGTTCGCCGGGCAGCACCTCAAGCGATGATCGGGGCGTCGGGTGCCTCACTCAATCCGGAAGCCACTCCATGATGCACCGTCGCATGCACCGACGCGGTCTGCTCACCACGATGCTGGGCGCCACCGCGGCCCTGGCGGTCACGCGCACCGCCCTCGCGCAGGTCACGCCGGCCGGCGCGATCCCGACCGGCGCCTATCTCCAGATGGCCACCAGCGGCGGCCTGTTCCTGGAGAACACCGCCCGCGACGCCCACGCGAAGACCGCCAATCCCGGCGTCAAGAAGTTCGCCCGCGCCGAGGTGGTCGAGCAGGTGAACCTCGCCCGCAAGATCAGCGCCTACACGGGCGGCGCCCCGATGCCCGGCCCGGCCGCGGCGGCGGGCCCGGGCGGCCTGATCGACGGCCTCGTCGCGGCGCCGGTGGCGGTGGCCGGCACCGCCGTGACCGCGGCGGGCAGTGTCGTGGGCGGCGTCGCGGGCGGCGTACTCGGCGGCCCGGCCCCGGCCCAGGGCATGACCACCGACGCGCAGAAGGCGCAGATCCTGGCGCAGCTCAGCGCCATGCCGCCGGGGCCGCGATACGACGCCACCTTCGTGAACGCCTCGCTCCAGGGCCATCAGGAGGCGCTGGGCATCCACGGCGCCTACGCCCAGTCGGGGGAGGATCCCGGCCTGCGCGCGATCGCCCGCGGCGCCCTGCCGCTGATCAACCTCCACATCGCCCGACTCAGCCGGATGCAGGCGATGATGGGCGGTCAGGCGGGCTGAGCCGCCGGACGACGGAGCCGCTCCGCCGCGCGGCGGAGCGGCGTCCCTGAGGTCTCCCACCGGCCTCGAACAGGCCCTGTCAGCCGGCCCGCTCGCGCAGGCGCTGCACCCATCTGAGCAGCACGCCGCGGATATGGGATCGAAGCTGGGTGTTCTCTGCCATGGGACGCCGTTCGAAGCGCCGGACTGCGGCGCCTCAAGAAACACATCCCTTGGACGGACCGTTGCTACGTAAAAGGCGGGATCGACGCCGCGGCCGCGCCGCAGAACCACCCTCCAAGGACGTAGCCCGTCGCGCGGATCGACGACGCCCCGCTCCCCGTATGATGGGACCGGATCGTCGACAGAACGTTCCTGATGTGCGCGCGCAGCTTGTCCTTGCGGAGCGCCGCCGTCACGGCGCTCGGGTTGGGCGGGTTGGCGGAGGTCGACATGTCACGGAGCCCCGACTCAGGCGCGCCACCGCACCGGGCCGTCGGACGACGGCGGGGGGACGCCGCGGATTCTTATAATTGATAATCTGAGCGGAATCTCGGCCGGATCGCGTAGAACCGGGCACACTCCATGTTTTAGATGCGTTAAGGTTTATCCAACCGAAGACCTTTCCCAGTCGTGTTCCGCACTACGTAGAGATATCCGGACGACCGCCGCGGGGCGGCAGCAGGGGGGAGGGCGGTGTCCGAGCGCTTCTACTTCGACCTCGAGAGCGGCGAGGAGACGATCCGGGACGACGACGGCGTGGAGGTCGGCAGCCTGGACGAGGCCATGGCCGAGGCGCGCAGCGTCATCGCCGAGATGGCCGACGAGGTCTGCACGGCCGATCCCGACCGGTCCTGGAGCTTGGTCGTGCGCGACGCCGCCGGGTACGCCCGCCACCGGCTGCCGATCCGGCGGTAGCGCGGGTCCAGGACGCGCGGCGGGGCGCCGGTCGGCGCCCGACAAGAAGCCCGCCGCGGCCTGGCCGGGCGGGCTTTGAGGTGATCTCGTCTCGGAGACGGTGCGACCGTAGACCCGGGACGGGGCACCCGCATCCCCCATCCGGATGAGGCCGGCGCACGTTCCCGCGGCTGCCGGCCCGCGGCTGCCGGCCGCGCCTGCTTTCCCGCGATGGCCCGGCCGGCGCGCCGCGCGCTCTACCAGGTCGTGCCCGGCAGGGGCCCGGGGGCGTAGCGGCGGACCATGGTGGCGCAGAACTCCGCGAACTCGGCGCGGACCAGCGGCGCGCTGGTGTGGTGGGGCGAGATCCCCCGATGCTCCGGGGTGAAGCAGAAGGTGACGGTGACGTCGAAATCCTGCAGCGCCGTCATCTGCCGGTCGAACCAGTCCAGCGCCCCGGGCCGGAAGCTGTCGGCCCAGGACAGGCCGGTGCGCAGGTAGCGCACGCCGAGCCGCTTCATCCACGCGACGGCCTCGTCGAGCCGGTGGTCCTCGAAGTGGAACCACTGGCACAGGCCGATCTCCGGCGTGTGGCGGGCGAAGCTCTCCAGGGCGATCTTCGGGGTGCCGTCCTGCCGGAGCAGGCCCATGTGGAAGTGCCGGTAATAGGACGAGCCCTCGGCCTCCTTGTGGCGGGTGGTGGCCTCCCATTCCCGCGGCAGGTCGTAGAGGCTGTACCAGTGGATCCGCGGCGCCCGGCCGGAGAGCAGCTCGAGGGTCCGGCGCAGGCCCCAATCCTGCACCTCCTCGGCGCCGAAGGTCGAGACGCCGACCTCCGAGACCCAGATCGGCAGGTCGGTGACCGCGCGGATCTCCTCCAGCTTGGCCGGCCAGTCGTGGATCGACCACAGGTTCCAGTCGAGGGGGAAGCCGTGCACCGCCACGGCGTCGACGGCGTCGAGGACGCCGCGCCCCTCCATGTTGCGGATGAAGACCGGGTCGATCGGCGAGATGCCGCCGAGGACGCGCGTCAGGTTCGGGTTCGCCGCCCGGACCGCGTGCCCCGCCTCCTTGGCCATCTCGGCGAAGAGCAGCCAGTCGGGGTCGATCTCGGGATCCCAGTGCGACTTGTTGTTGGGCTCGTTCCAGAGCATCACCGAGTCGATCATCGCGTTCCCCCGCGTCCGTGAGCCTCCGCCCGCGCGGGATATTCGGCCCCCACCCCGTAGGGGACCGGCGCGGTGCGGCAGAGGTAGACCTCCGCCTCGGGCTGGGCCTCGATGGCGAAGCCGCTCGCCCGCAGCATCGCCTCGATGCCGGCGCGGTTGGGGATCCACCAGTTCGTCCAGTCATGCGCGTAGGCGCGCTCGACGAAGTGCATCCGCGGGTAACCGGGCCGCTCGAACTGGTCCATGTCCCAGAACTCGTAATCCTCGGCGACCGGCTCGACCGCCCGGCTGCCGCGCAGCATCGACTGGAACACCAGGAGGTCGCCGGCCACGTGCTCGCGGATCAGGTCGAGGGCCAGCAGCGGGTGGCGCAGGTGGTAGAGCACGCCCATGAACAGCACGACGTCGAACCGCTCGCCGAGCGCGCCGACATCGTAGACCGAGAGGTTGCGGAACTCGATGTCGTGGCCGAGCCGGGCCGCGGCGAAGCGGGCCTGGGCGAGGTAGCGCTCATCGGAGTCGAGGCCGAGCACGCGGGCCGCGCCGCGCCGCTTCATCGCGATGGCGTAGAAGCCGCCGTTGCAGCCGATATCGAGGACGCTCTTGCCGGTCAGGTCGGCGGGCAGCGCGTCGGCGAAGCGCCGCCACTTCACGCCCGGATAGTCGCCGAGGAAATGGTCCGGGGCGGTCCAGACCCCGTCGCCGAGGTCGATGTTGTGGAACCAGGGGCCGAGGGCGTCGGCCTGCCGGCGCAGCTCTGCAGCCGTCATGGGGCGGTCCGTTCGTTGATCGACACCACCCGCCCGCCGCCGGGCCAGAGGGCGAGTTCGCTGCAGGAGGCCGGATCGACGACGATCCGGTCGTAGGCCTCGAGGCCGAGACCGAGGATCCCGAGGAGCGCGGACCGGATGACGTCGCCGTGGCTCACCAGGATGACGGGCGCGCCGTCCGCGGCGAAGCGGGCGAGGACCCGGCCGACGCGCGCTTGCGCCTCCGCCATGCTCTCGCCGCCCGGTGGGCGCGCCGTCGCGCGCTCCGCGTTCCAGGCGGCCCAGAGGGGATCGGCCGCGAGCTCGTCGAAGCCGCGGCCCGTCCAGGCGCCGGTCTCGATCTCGTCGAGGTCGGGCTCGGTCTCGACCGTGAGCCCGAGGGCCGCCCCGATCGGCGCGGCGGTCTCGGCGGTGCGGTCGCGCGGGCTCGCCAGCAGGGTGCCGGCGCCGCCCCCGGCGAGGCGGCGGGCGAGGGAGCGGGCGAGGACCTGGGTCTCGGCGCGGCCGGTCTCGCTCAGGGAGACGCCCGGCATGCGCCCGCACAGGATCCGCCCGAGCCGGTCGTGGCTGCCGTGGCGGACGAGGAAGACCTGCCTCATCCGGGGCTCCGGCCCGGCGCGGCGCCGCATGCGCGCCGCGCCTGCGCACCTGTCCCACCCCCCGCCGCGGGGGCGGGAGAGGCGCGCGTCGGGTCTGGACCGCGCCCCATCACGCGCCCTCGCCCGCCGCGAAGCGCAGGGTCCGCTCGCGCGCCTCGGCGTCGGTGAACTGCCGGGGCGGGGACTTCATGAAGTAGCTCGACGGACCCTCGAGCGCCCCGCCGAGACCCCGGTCGAGGGCGAGGCGGGCGCAGCGCACCGCGTCGATCACGATCCCGGCGGAGTTCGGCGAATCCCACACTTCGAGCTTCAGCTCGATGTTGAGGGGCACGCCGCCGAAGGCCGTGCCCTCCAGGCGGATATGCGCCCATTTCCGGTCGGTCAGCCACGGCACGTGGTCGCTCGGGCCGACATGGATGTCGCCCGGCGCCAGGGCTCCGTCGAGCTGGCTCGTCACCGCCCGGGTCTTCGAGAGCTTCTTCGATTCCAGCCGCTCGCGCTCCAGCATGTTCAGGAAGTCGGCGTTGCCGCCGAAGTTGAGCTGGTAGGTCCGGTCCAGCCGGACGCCGCGTTCGCGCAGGAGATTGGCCAGCACCCGGTGCACGATGGTGGCGCCGACTTGGCTCTTGATGTCGTCCCCGACGATCGGCAGCCCCCGGGCGGCGAAGCGCTCCGCCCATTCCGGGTTCGACGCGATGAAGACCGGGATGCAGTTCACGAAGGCGCAGCCGGCCTGCAGGGCGCAGTCCGCGTAGAACTCCGTGGCCGCCTGCGAGCCCACCGGCAGGTAGGAGACCAGCACCTGCGTGCCGGTGCGCCGCAGCTCCGCGACCACGTCGGCCACCGGCTCGGGCGATTCCGCGACAACGCCCTCGAGGTAGCGGCCGATCCCGTCATGGGTCGGCCCGCGCCGCACCGTGACGCCGGTCTCCGGCACAGCGGCGAAGACCTGCGTGTTGTTGGGCGCGGCCAGGATCGCCGCGGCGAGGTCGCGCCCGACCTTGCCGGCGGCGACGTCGAAGGCGGCGACGACCGCGATGTCGCGCACCCGGTAGCCGCCGAGATCCGGCGACATCAGGCCGGGCACGGGCTCGCCGGGCGCCGCGTCGCGGTAATGGTGCAGTCCCTGCACGAAGGACGAGGCGCAGTTGCCGATCCCGACGAGGCCGACGCGGATGGGGGCGGCGGCCATCAGCGCCTCGGCCGCCCGGGGCGCGGCTCAGCCGGCGACAACGGCGCGCTCCTCGATGGCCGGACGGGCCCGGCGCGGGGCGATCTCGCGGGAGAACCACGCGATCGTCGCCTCCAGCCCCTCCTCCAGGGGCACCCGGGGCGACCAGCCGAGCAGGGTCTCGGCGCGGGTGATGTCCGGCCGGCGGCGCTGGGGATCGTCCACCGGCAGCGGCCGGCGCACGATCCGGGACGGGGTCTCGGTCATCCGCACCACGAGGTCGACCAGCGCGCCGACCGTCAGCTCGCGGGGGTTGCCGAGGTTGACCGGGCCGGCGAGGGGCGTCTCCGCGGCCATCAGCCGGAGGAGCCCGTCCACCAAGTCGCTGACGTAGCAGAAGGAGCGGGTCTGCTCGCCGTTGCCGTAGACCGTGATGTCGTCGCCCGCGAGGGCTTGGCAGATCACGTTGGAAACGACCCGGCCGTCGTCGGCGCGCATCCGCGGGCCGTAGGTGTTGAAGATCCGCGCGACGCGGATGTCGAGGCCGTGCTGGCGCTCGAAATCGAAGGTCAGGGTCTCGGCGGAGCGCTTGCCCTCGTCGTAGCAGGCCCGCGGCCCGGTCGGGTTGACGTTGCCCCAGTAGGATTCCTGCTGCGGGTGCCGCTCCGGATCGCCGTAGACCTCGCTGGTCGAGGCCTGGAGGAAGCGCGCCCCGGCGTCCCGGGCGACCTCCAGCAGCCGGCCGGTGCCCAGCACGCTGGTCATCATCGTGTGGACCGGGTCGGCCTGGTAGTGCGGCGGCGAGGCCGCGCAGGCGAGGTTGAACACCCAGTCGAACCGCGGCAGCGCCGGCAGCGGCTCCGTCACGTCCGCCTCGACGAAGTCGAACCGCGCCTCGTTGGCGAGATGGGCGAGATTCGCCCGCCGCCCGGTCAGCAGGCTGTCGACACAGGTGACGCGCGCCCCGTCGGCGAGGAGCGCGTCGATCAGATGCGAGCCGATGAACCCGGCGCCGCCGGCGACGAGGACTCGGATGCCGCTCCTGGTTCCCACCATCATTCTCCCGAGTGCCTAGTGACCGATGATCGCGAGATCGGGCGCGCCGGAGCGCGCGGATCCGGACCGCGCGCCCGCTTCGTCGAGGAAGCGTTCGAGTTCCTCGGCGCGGGCGGCGGCGGTGTGCCGCGCGAGGATCGCCGCGCGGGCGGCGGCGCCGAGGCTCCGCCGATCCGCCTCGGCGCGCCCGCGCAGGATGGCCAGGACGGCTTCCGGGCCGTCGGGGAGCAGGATCTCGCGCTCCGGGACGAGCAGGGTGTCGAGGCCGTCCCACCGGTCGGAGATCACCGGCGTGCCGCAGGCGCCCGCCTCGAACAGGCGCACGCTCGGGCTCCAGCCGGCCCGGACCATGTCGGCGCGGGTGACGTTCAGGGTGTAGCGGCTCGCCGCGTAGAAATCCGGGTGCCGGTCGGGCGGCAGGTGCTCGATCCGCTCCACGTTGGCGGGCCAGTCGATGCCGGCCGGGTACTGGGGGCCCGCCACCGCGAAGCGGAGATCGGGCGCGCGGCGGGCCGGCTCGATCAGCAGGCGCTCCAGCGTCGGCTGCCGGTCCGGGCTGTAGGTCCCGAGATACGAGAGGTCGTAGCGCGCCGGGCGGTCGAGGGCCGGGTAGGCGTCGGGGTCGACCGAGCAGTAGAGAGCCCTGGCGGCGGGCGCGCCGTAGGCCCGCTCCAGGCGCCGCAGGGTCGGGCCGCCCGTGAAGGACAGGTAGAGGTCGTAGTCCCGGATCTGCCCGGCCGCGAGGTAAGCGCAGGTGCCGGCCTCCAGGGCGGCCAGCGTCACCGGCGTGTCGATGTCGTAGAAGGCGCGGGTTCCCCGCGCCCAGTCGAGCACCCGGGCGCCCGCCGCGACGCCGTCGGGCACGTAGGAGCCGACGATCACGGCGTCCGCCGCCGCGATGGCGGCGCGGTGCGCGTCGAGCCCGTCGAGGTCGCCGTAGAGGGCGAGGTCGCAGAAATCGGGATCGGGCAGGTCGCGGTGCTGGGCGTACCAGGGCACGTCGCGCTCCAGGAACAGCACGTCGTGGCCGCGGCCCGCGAAGGCCTTGAGCAGGGCCCGGTAGGTGGTCGCGTGGCCGTTCCCCCAGGAGGAGGACAGGCTGAGCCCCAGGACGACGAGGCGCATCGGGGCCGCGCTCACGCGACGCTCCGCCGGTTCGCGTCCGCCTTGCGGGCCGCCTCCGCCCGCAGGATCGCGTCGACCTCGACGGCGCGGCGCGCGTAGGTGTGCTCGGCCGCGATGCGCCGGCGGGCGGCCTCGCCGATGGCGCGGGCCCGCTCCGGGGTGAGGGCGGCGACGTGGTCGGCGACGTCGCGCCCGTCCCGGGCGACCAGCACCTCGGTGCCCTCGCCGAGGAACAGGCCGAGGCCCTCCCAGGCGTCGGTGATCAGGCAGGCGCCGGCGCCGGCGGCCTCGAACACCCGGGTGGCCGGGGAGAAGCCCACCGCCGCCATGCTGTCGCGGGCGATGTTCAGGACGGCGAGCGGCGTCGTGTTGAAGGCGTTGTGCTCGCGCGTGTAGACGTGGCCGAGATGCCGGACGTTGAGCGGCAGGCCGCGGCTCTCCCAGCCGTTGCCGCCGATCAGGAACGACCGCTCCGGCAGGCGCGCCGCCGCCGCGAGGAAGAACTTCTCGACGCGGGCCTCGCGGTCGGGCAGGCGGTTGCCCAGGAAGGCGAGGTCGGCCGCGAAGCGCGGCTCCGGCGGCACCGGGAAATGGGTGTCCGGGTCGAGCGCGTTGTAGATCGGGATGCAGGCCCGGGCGCCGAAGCCCTCGTAGGCCTCGACTACCGGCGGGCCGCCGCCGTAGGTGAGCACGAGGTCGAGATCGGGCAGGGCGCGGCGGAGCGCGTGGTCGGCGTCGGCGCGCATCTCGGCGAGCGTCGCCGGGGCGTCGACGTCCCAGAAGATCCGCAAAGCCTCCGGGCGGGATGCCGCGATGACGCCGTGGAGCAGCTCGTCGTCGAACACGCCGACGCCGCTCGCCTTCACGACCACGTCGGCCTGCGCCGCCTCGGCGATGACCGCGCGCGCCGCCTCGATCGTCGCCGGGTAGACCGTCACGGACGCGTAGGGCGGGGGCTCGATGTCCCGGTGCTGCTGCCGGTCGAAGGCGTCGGGCTCGTAGAAGGTGATCGTGTGGCCGTGCCGCGCCAGGGCGGCGAGCATGCCCCGGTAATAGGTGGCGGCGCCGTTCCAGTAGGACGACAGCAGGGAGGAGCCGTAGAAGGCGATTCTCACGCGGTGGCCTCCAGGGTGGCGGGCGCCCGCAGGCTCGCGGCGATGGACAGGAGTTCCTCGGCGCGGTGCGCGCAGGTGTGGCGCGCCCGGATCGTGGCGAGGCCGGAGGCCGCGAGCGCCTGCCGGAGACCGGCATCCGACCGCAGGGCGCGCAGGTGACCCTCCATCTCGGCGCTGGTGCGGGCGACGAGGTAGTCCCGGCCCGGCCGGAACAGGCCCTCCGCGTCGTCCCACGGCGCGCAGACCAGGGGGATGCCGCAGGCGAGCGCCTCGAACACCCGGATCGTCGGGATGCCCGGCAGGCGCTCCACGTAGAAGCGCCGGGGCACGTGCACGGTGGCGAGATGGCGGGCGAACAGGCCCGGCGCGGCAGCGTTCGCCGCCCAGCCGTGATAGCGGGCACCGTAGCGCCGGAGCGTCGCGAGCGCCGCCTCGGGATAGCGCACGCCGTAGATGTCCAGCGGCAGGCCGACCTGCGCGGCGGGGCGGAACAGGTAGGTCTCCAGCTCCGCGCTGCGCTCGTCGTCGCCCCAGTTGCCGATCCAGATCAGGCCGGCGCGGGCGCTCTCCCGACCATCCGGATCGGACGCGACGCGCGCCCTCTCCCGTGCGGGAGAGGGTTGGGGTGAGGGTGGCGAACCCTCCGGATGAGGCGCGCCAGCGACGCGCGGGAACGGCGCGCCGCGTCCGGATGGACCTGATCCCTCACCCTGTCCCTCTCCCGAACGGGAGAGGGGACCCGCGCCAGATCCGGCGCCGTCGAGATCCGGCAGTTCCTGCGCAGGCGGTTGGAACAGCCGCGTGTCGGCCGCCTCGTGCCAGACGAAGACCCGGCGGCCCCAGCCTCGCGCCCGGTAGACGGCGGCCAGGGTCTCTCCGAAGGCGAGCACGCCGTCGTAGCCGGACAGGTCGAAGCGCTCCATCTCGGCCGGGGCACTCACCGCCCGGTGATGGGTGTCGTGGAACAGGAGCGTGTAGCGCGCGCCGCGGCGCCGGGCGGCGCCCAGCGCCGCCACCAGGGCCGGCTCGCTCCACTCGTGGACCACCACGAGGTCGCTGTCGGACACGCGCTCGACCACCGCGTCGATGGCGGCGTAGCGGTCGGAGGCCAGCTCCGGATAGGCCGCCCGGTAGGCGTCGAGGCCGGCCGCGCCGTGGTCGCGCAGGAGGTTCTCGAGGCTCCAGGCGCCCTCCGGCTCGTGGGCCCTGACGCTGTGGCCGCGCGCCCTCAGTTCGCGCAGGACGCCGCGCAGGAAATGCGCGTTGCCGTGGTTCCAGCACGAGGCCAGGGAGTGGGTGAAGTAGGCGATCCTCATGCGGCGGCTCCGCCGAGCCGGGCGGGCGCCCCGTCGAGGAGGCCGCGCAGCACCCCGAGCACGCCCTCGGTCATCGCCTCGACCCCGTAGCGGGCGGCGCGATCGGCCGCGGCCGCCCCGGCGGCGGCGCGCCGGGCTGGATCGTCCAGGAGGTCCCGCACGGCCTGCGCGGCGGCCCCGTCGTCGTCCGCGCCCACGAAGGCGGCAACGCCGTCCCACAGCTCGCGGAAGCCCGGCATGTCGGACAACACGAGGGCGCAGCCCGAAGCGGCCGCTTCCAGCACGGCGAGGCCGAACGGCTCGTAGCGGGCGAGGGACACGAAGACCGGGCGGCCGGCGAGCTCAGCGGCGATGCCCGCATCGTCGAGCCGCCCGAGGCGCTGCAGGTGGCGCGTCTCGACCCGCGCGCCGTTCGGCCCGTCGACGGAGCCGGCGGCGCGCAGCGGCACCGGCAGGCGGGCGGCGAGGCGGTCCAGGGCGGCGGCATTCTTCGCCCGGTCCCAGAGCCGCCCGGCCGTGAAGACGAAGGGCGCGGCGGCCCGGGGCTGCGCGCCGCTCGGCGCGCGCCCGTTGCGGACCACGACGGGCGGTTGCGGGAGGCCGCAGACCCGGGCGGTCGCCAGCGCGTGCGCCCGGGTGGGGGCGAGGAGGGCGTCGGCGGCGCGGCAGCCCCGCGCGGTGAGGTCGTGGCGCCACGCGAGGTCGGCCGGGAGCGGCCCGGTCTCGACCGCGTCCCACCACGTCGCCACGCAGGAATGGCACACGGCCGCCACCGGCACGGGGAAGTCGGCGAGCGCCATGGCGGGGCTGTGCAGGTGGACGAGATCGGCGCGCAGGGTCCGGGCGAGCCCGGCCAGCGCCCGCGCGGCGCCCAGCACGGCGTCGGGCGTCGCGGCGGTCCAGTCCAGGGGCAGCCCGGTGGCGCGGATGCACGCGCCCGTGGCGGCCTCGGCCGCCGCGATCCGCGCCTCGGAGGGGGCCGGGCCCAGGACCGCGACGGTCACGGCGAGGCCCCGCCGGACCAGGCCGGCCGCGAGGTCGAGGCTGTACTGCCAGACGCCGCCCACCGCGTCCGCGCTCATCAGGACGTGCGGCGCCGCTGCCGGGGAGGGGCTCAGCGGCACCCGCATGCGGCCTCCAGCTCGGACAGCGGCAGGGGACGCTCGTCCTGGATCTCGCTGAACTGCGTGAACTGGCCGAGATAGTGCGCGTGCGCCCGCTCCCAGGCCCGGTCGTCCGGCTCGCCCCAGAGGCGCCGGTAATCGGGGGAGCTCGGATACGGGTAGAGCGGGACGGGATCGTTCGCCCAGACCCCCTGGCAGCGCAGGCGGTCGCGCCACGTCGCCACGAGATCGGGATCGTCGCCCGCCACGGCGATGAGGTTCGCCTGCACGAACGGCACCGTGCGGCGGGCGTGGATCAGGCGCTCGGCGAGATCGTCGGTCGAGGCGCGGCAGCGCTTGTCGAGGGCGGCGCGGCCTTCCTCCGTCAGGCTCTCGATCCCGGCCTCGATGGAGACGCAGCCCGCCGCCCCGAGGAGGTCGAGCAGGTCGGGCTTCCACAGGTCGATCCGGGTCTGGATCCCGAAGCGGATGTTCCGCGTGACCAGCGCCTCCAGAAGCGGCTTCTGCGGCAGGAAGATCTCGTCGACGAAGTAGACGTAGGTGACGCCCTGCGCGATCAGCCCGTCGATCTCGTCGAGGACGATCCCGAGATCCCGGCGCCGGTAGGCGTCGCGGAAGTCGATCTTGGCGCAGAACGAACAAGTGTAGGGACAGCCGCGCGAGGCCTCGACCTCGGCGCCAGGGCCGTCCGGCGCGGCGTCGAACCGGTGGTGGTGGTGCCGGTGCCGGGCGATCCAGTGATCCGGCCAGCGCAGGGCCGGCAGGTCGGTGAAGCGGCCGGCCTGGGGCGGGCCGGTCACCGCGACCGCCTCACCGTCGCGGACCGCGAGGCCGGGCACGGCCCGCAGGGTTTCCAGGCGCAGGTCGGGCAGGCCGGCGAGCCGGGCGACGACCTCCTCGCACTCGCCGCGCACGACGATGTCGCAGCCGAGCTTGTCGAGCGCCGGACGCGGCGTCGCGGAGCCGTGGGGGCCGACCGCGACAGTGGTGCCGCCCCGGCCCGCCAGGGTGTCGAGGAACAGGCGGGGCACCCGCAGCTCCGGCGGGGCGCAGCGCCAGAACAGGTAGGTGGGGGCGGTCGCCACCACGGTCATGGCGGGGGCGAAGGCCGCGACGCGGTCGGCGGCGGCCTCGGCGGTCAGGCCCTCGAGATGCGCGTCCACGAGCAGCGTCTCGTGGCCGGAGGCCGCCAGCAGCGCGGCGGAGTAGCCGAGTTCGAGCGGCAGGTGCGGCTCGCGGCAGCCGAAATAGATGCTGTTGCGGTAGTCCCAGGGCGGGTTGACCAGCGCGACTCTCATGCGGCCGCCCCCGCGATCGGTGCCGCGCCATCCGACGACGCGCGCGCGGCGGCGAGCCAGCCGGCGAGGTCGGCGACGCCGTCGCGCCAGCCCGTGAAGGGGGCGAGGCCGAGCCGCGCGACGGCCCGGCGCGTGTCCGAGACGTAGTAGCGCTGATCGCCCGGGCGCCACGCCTGGAAGCTGCGCGATACCGGGCGCCCCAGCAGGGTGCCGACATGGTCGAGGAGCTGCAGCAGGCTCACGGCGTTGCCGGGGCCGCCGCCGACGTTGAAGGCGTGGCCCGCCGCGTCGTCGATGCGGGCGAGCGCCGCCCGGTAGACCGCCACCACGTCGCGCACGTGCAGGATGTCGCGCACCTGCCGTCCGTCGCCGTAGAGCGTGACCGCCTCGCCGGCGAGCGCCCGGATCAGGAAGTGGGCGACCCAGCCCTGGTCCTCGTTGCCCATCTGGCGCGGACCGTAGATGCAGCTCATCCGCATCACCGCCGCCGGGACGCCGAAGCTGCGGGCGTAGTCGAGGACGTACTGGTCCGCCGCTCCCTTGGAGCAGCCGTAGGGCGTGTGGAAGTCGAGGGGCCGGGTCTCGCCGATGCCGCGCCGGCGCAGGTCCGGATCGGCCGGCAGATAGGCGTCGCCGACCGCCTCGAGGGCGATGTCGGGCAGGTCGCCGTAGACCTTGTTGGTCGAGGCGTAGAGGAGCGGCACCGGCCGCGCCTGCGCCCGCAGGGCCTCCAGCAGGTTCACGGTGCCGAGGAGGTTGATCTCCATGTCGGCCCGCGGCGCGACGAGGCTCGTCGTCACCGCCACCTGGGCGGCGAAGTGGAACACCGCGCCGGCCTCCGCCACCGCGCGGCCGAGCTCCTGGATGTCGCGGATGTCGGCGACGATCGGGATGATCCGGGCGCCGTGGCGCTGCCGCAGCCACGCGAGGTTGGCCTCGACGCCGGGGCGCGAGAGGATGTCGTAGACGATCACCGCGTGGCCGTCGGCCGCGAGGCTGTCGGACAGGTTGGCACCGATGAACCCGGCGCCCCCGGTGACGAGGATCGGCCGGCCGCTCACGCGACGAGACCGCGCGCTTCGAGTTCGCGCCGCGCCTCGGCGACGCGGTCGACGGCCTGCTGCTCGGCCACCCAGGCGGCGAGTTCGGCGAGCCCCTCGGCGAAATCGCGGCGCGGCGCGTAGCCGAGCTCCCGCTGGATCTTGCCGATATCGGCGATGCAGTGGCGGATGTCGCCGAGCCGCGCCTGACCGGTCACCTCCGGCCCGATCTCCTCGCGGCCCATCGCGCGGGCGAGCAGGCGGGCGACCTCGCTGACCGTGCGGTCCTGGCCGCTGCCGACGTTGTAGACCTGACCGGCGGCGGCCGGGTGCTCCAGGGCCAGCGCGAAGGCCTGCGCGACGTCCTCGACGTGGACGAAGTCGCGCCGCTGCGCGCCGTCCTCGAAGATCATCGGCGGCTGGCCGTTGTGGAGCCGCGCCGCGAAGATCGCCAGCACGCCGGTATAGGGGTTCGAGAGCGCCTGGCCCGGCCCGTAGGCGTTCCACAGGCGGAGCGCCACGCCCTCCATCCCGTAGGCGGGGGCGAGGGTGAGCGTCAGGCGCTCCTGCATGTACTTGGTCAGGGCGTAGACGGAGGCGAGGGCCGGGCGCTTCGTCTCGGGCGTCGGGATCGGCCGCATGGGCTGCCCGTGCCCGTCGAGGGGGTCCCAGGGCTCCCCGGGCCGGCGCGGGCGGCGCACCACCTCCTCGGCGGTCGACCCGTCGGAGGTGCGGTACAGCCCCTCGCCGTAGATGCTCATCGAGGAGGCGACGACCACGCGCCTCACCGGGGCGTCGATGAGCTGCTGGAACAGTACCGCCGTGCCGCAATCGTTGACCGAGACGTAGCGCTCGACCGCGTACATGCTCTGGCCGACGCCGACCTCGGCGGCGAGGTGCACGACCCGGTCGATGCCCGACAGGGCGCGCGCCACGGCCGCACCGTCGCGGACGTCGCCCGCCTGGAACTCGACGTCCGACGGCAGCGCCTCGGCGCCGCTCTCGCCGCCGTGGACCTGCTCGATCAGACTGTCGAGCACCCGCACGCGGTAGCCGCGGCGCAGCAATTCGGCGGCGAGATGGCGACCGATGAAGCCGGCGCCACCGGTAATGAGCACAGATTCCGGCACGAGGCGTGGAAACTCCCCTGCGAGGACTTAAAGCTATGTAGATCGGGAATCCCGTCTCGATGAAATAACTCAGGTTAAGAGCCGGATTTCTGCGCCGAAAAGCGGGACTATAACGGCGGAGACGAAAAGATACGGCCGCTTACTTATCGACAACAACGGATCATCGGGCGGCAGTCGATCCGCGACCGCCGCCAGTATGCGCGGCCCCGGAGGCGACGATCAGCGCCCTATTTCGCCAGCAAACCCGCGCTGGCTGTACTGGCGGGGCCTCCCCGGCACCGTACGGGCACATGGCGCGGCGGTCCCGTCGCGGGATCCGCGGGGCCCGTTGCCACGCGCAGGCCCCGGCTTCCCGCTCCCCGGCCGCCAGGGAACCGGTCCGGCGGGGGCGGGGGAAGATCGCCGCAGGGGATCGTTGTCCTAGGTGCGGGGTCCGTCAGCCCGCGAAGGCGCGGGGCGGCAGGCCGGCGACGCCGACGTCGAGCTCGAACAGCGCGCCGGCCTCCGGCACGTGCTCGGCCCCCCGCGCCGCCGAGGTGACGAACAGCCGGTCGAGGCCGGGGCCCGCGAAGGCGCAGCTGGTGATGTTGGGGGCGGGCAGGGGGATCGCGCGCACGAGGCGCCCCTCGGGATCGAAGCGGCTGAGCCGGCCGCCGCCCCAGTGGGCGATCCACAGGCAGCCCTCGGCATCCGTGGTCATGCCGTCGGGCCAGCCCCAGGCGTCGGGGAAGCGCAGGAAGGGCCGCTTGCCCGTCAGCGCGCCGTCGGCGGCGAGGTCGAAGGCGTAGACCGTCCGGGCGGCGCTGTCGCTGTGATAGAGGATCCGGCCGTCGCGGCTGAAGGTCGGCCCGTTGGCGACGCCGTAGCTGGTGTCCATCCGCCGCCACGTCAGGTCCGGATCGAGCCGGTGCAGGGAGCCCGACACCGCGGTCTCGGCCTGGTGCATGCTCCCGGCCCAGATCCGTCCGGCGCCGTCGACCTTGGCGTCGTTCAGGCGGTTGTCCGGGTCGTCGGGCTCGGGGTCGCCGATCGGCACGAGGCGACCGGCCTCCAGGTCGTAGGTCGCGAAGCCGCTCTTCAGCCCGACGATGAAGTCGCGCCGGCCGGCGCGGGGGATGATCCAGCCGAGCGGTTCGGGGAACGGGCGCGTGCCGGTCGCGCCGTCGGCGAGGTCGAGCCAGTTCAGGGCCGGCGCCTCGATATCGACCCAGAACAGCACGCCCCGCTCCGGAACCCAGACCGGGCCCTCGCCGAGCCGGTCGCGCCGGGACCGAGCGAGGATGCGGATCCGCGGGTCCATGGCCGTGCCCTCCCCCTTCCGGCGGACGCTCAGGCGCCCGCCGGGCGCGGCGCCGCGGCGCCGGTGCGGCTGCCCCGGAGCGCGTAGAACAGGACGTAGAGCTCGCAGGCGGCGGTGATCAGGAAGGAGCGCTGCAGCCCGAACCGGTCCGCCGCCCAGCCCTGCACCACCACCAGCGACCCGCCCGCGATCGCCATGATCAGCAGTCCGGCCCCCTCCTCGGTGAGGGGGCCGAGGCCGCGGATGCCCAGGGTGAAGATCGTCGGGAACATGATCGCGTGGAACAGGCCGACCGAGATCAGCGCCCACAGGGCGAGGTGGCCGGTCGCGAAGGTCGCCACCAGCATCACCGCGCAGGCGCCGATCGCCGCGCCGGCCAGGACGGTCTCGGCCGGGCGCCGCTGCATCAGGTAGCTGCCGACGAAGCGGCCGACCATCATGCCGCCCCAGAGCAGGAACAGGTAGCGCGAGGCCTGGGCGTGGGTCAGGGCGCCGATCTCGGGCTGCGACACGAAGTTGATGAACAGGTTCGACACCCCGATCTCGGCGATCAGATAGATGAAGATCGCCGGCACGCCGAGCACGAGGTTGCGGTGGCGCCAGAGCGACAGCCCGGCGCGCTCGGCCTTGGCGGCCCGGGCCGCGGCGCCGCCGGCACCGCCGGACCCGCCGGACCCGCCGGACCCGCCTATGGCGGGCAGGGGGAAGCGGGCGATGACCACGGCGAGGACGACGAGGATCACCGCCACGATCAGGTAGGGCAGCTGCACCGACTGCGCGTCGGCCAGGCGCTCGGCCGGGGTCAGGCTGGCCTCGGCGGCGGCGTTGCCCGAGGCGGAGCGGCCGAGGATCAGGTAGCCGCCGAACAGCGGCGCCAGGGTCGTCCCGAGGGAGTTGAACGCCTGCACGAGGTTGAGCCGCGCCGGGGCGCTCTCGGCCGGGCCGACCACCGCCACGTAGGGGTTCGCGGCGACCTGCAGCAGGGTGATGCCGCTGGCGATCACGAACAGGGCCGTGAGCGTGATCGCGTAGGAGACTCGGTGGGCGGCCAGGATCATGCCGAGCGTGCCCAGCGCCATGATGCCCAGCCCCGCCACCAGGGCGCGCTGGTAGCCGACCCGCTCGATCAGCTTGGCCGCCGGGATCGAGGCGACGAAGTAGGCGATGAACCAGACGGACTCGATCAGCGTGGTCTGCGTGTAATCGAGGTCGAACACGCTGCGCAGGTGCGGCAGCAGCGTGTTGTTGATGACCGTGATGAAGCCCCACATGAAGAACAGGCTCGCCAGCAGCGACAGGGCCGGGCGGTAGCCGCCCCGGTCGCGCGCGGCCTCCGCCCCCGTCCGGGGCGCCGCGGTCCCAGCGGTCGGGATCGGTCCTGCCATCGGGCGTTGTCCTCTGCCTTCCGGGCCGCCTTGTCGGGGTCCCGTGTTGTCCCTTTTATTTGTCTGAGTATATAGCGGGTTCGCGGACGTCAACCGCGAGCCCCGCCGCGGGCCGGCGCAGGACCGGCGCGGCGGGCGGAGTCACGAGGGGGAGAACGCGATGCGTGGAGTGGGATCCCTGGCGCTGTGCGCCTGTGCGGCCCTGCCGGGCCTGACGCCGGCACCGGCCCGGGCGGCCGAGCCGACCCGGACGGTGTTCGGCACGCTGCCGGACGGCCGGACGGTCGAGGAGGTGACGCTGACGAACGGCAAGGGCCTCACGGCGCGGATCCTGTCCTGGGGGGCGCTCCTGCGGAGCCTCGACGTGCCGGACCGGTCCGGCAAGGCCGCGGACGTGGTGCTCGGCTACAACGACCTCGCCTCCTACCTGACCAGGGGCAGCTATTTCGGCGCGAGCGTCGGGCGCTACGCCAACCGCATCCGCGCCGGGCGCTTCACCCTCGACGGCCAAGCCTACACCCTGGCCACCAACGACGGCCCGAACGCCCTGCACGGCGGCGCGGCCGGCTTCGACAAGCGGCTCTGGACGATCACCGCGGTCAAGGGCGGCGCGGCCCCCTCGGTCACCCTGCGCTACGTCAGTCCGGACGGCGAGGAGGGCTATCCCGGCACGCTGACGGCGACCGCCACCTACGCGCTGGACGACACGAACACGCTCACGGTCACCTACGAGGCGACCACCGACAAGCCGACGATCGTCAACCTGACCAACCACAGCTTCTTCAACCTCGCGGGCGAGGGCTCGGGCCGCTCCATCCTCGACCAGACCCTGACGATCCCGGCGGAGCGCTTCACGCCGGTCGACGCCACCCTGATCCCGACCGGGGAGATCCTGCCGGTGGCCGGCACGCCCTTCGACTTCCGCGAGCCCGCGGTGATCGGCGCGCGGATCCGCGACGGGCGGGACGTGCAGATCGTGCGCGGGCGCGGCTACGACCACAACTGGGTCGTGACCGACGCGCCCACGGCCGAGCCGCACCCCGTGGCGCGGGTCGAGGATCCGGAGTCGGGCCGCGTCCTCGACGTGGCGAGCAACCAGCCCGGCCTCCAGTTCTACGCCGGCAACTTCCTCAACGCGACCGCGGTCGGTAAATCCGGCCTCGCCTACCGCCAGTCGGACGCCCTGGCGCTGGAGCCGGAGCTGTTCCCCGACACGCCGAACCGGCCGGCCTTCGGCTCGGCGCGGCTCGATCCCGGCAAGACCTACCGGAACGTCATCACCTACCGCTTCTCGACCAGCCCCGCCCACCGGACCCAGAAATGACCGACCGACCGACTGCACGGCCCCTGCGCTCGCGCGCGTGGTTCGACAACCCCGACAATATCGACATGACGGCGCTCTACCTGGAGCGCTACCTGAACTTCGGCCTCAGCCTGGAGGAGCTGCGCTCGGGCAAGCCGATCATCGGCATCGCCCAGACCGGCTCGGACCTGTCCCCGTGCAATCGCCATCACCTCGTCCTCGCGGAGCGGATCCGCGAGGGCATCCGCGAGGCGGGCGGGATCGTCCTCGAATTCCCCGTCCACCCGATCCAGGAGACCGGCAAGCGGCCGACCGCGGGCCTCGACCGCAACCTCGCCTATCTGGGCCTCGTGGAGCTGCTCTACGGCTACCCCCTCGACGGGGTCGTGCTGACCACGGGCTGCGACAAGACCACCCCGGCCTGCCTGATGGCGGCCGCCACCGTGAACATCCCGGCCATCGCCCTGTCGGTGGGGCCGATGCTCAACGGCTGGTTCAAGGGCCAGCGCACGGGCTCGGGCACGATCGTCTGGAAGGCCCGCGAGATGCTGGCGGCCGGCGAGATCGACCACGACGGCTTCATCAAGCTGGTGACCTCGTCGGCGCCCTCGACCGGCTTCTGCAACACGATGGGCACCGCCACCACGATGAACACGCTCGCCGAGGCGCTCGGCATGATGCTGCCCGGCTCGGCGGCGATCCCGGCGCCCTACCGCGACCGGCAGGAGGCCGCCTACCTGACCGGCAAGCGCATCGTCGCCATGGTGGCCGAGGACCTGAAGCCCTCCGACATCCTGACCCGCGACGCCTTCCTCAACGCCATCGCGGTCAATTCCGCGATCGGCGGCTCGACCAACGCGCCGATCCACCTCGCGGCGATCGCCCGGCACATGGGAGTCGAGCTCGACATCGCGGACTGGCAGACCCACGGGCTCGACGTGCCGCTCCTCGTCAACCTGCAGCCGGCGGGCGCCTATCTCGGCGAGGATTACTACCGCGCCGGCAGCTTGCCCGCGGTCGTGGCGCAGCTCATGCGCCGCGGCCTGATCCGCGAGGGCGCGCTGACGGTGAACGGGCGCACCCTCGGCGACAATTGCCGGGGCGCCGCGATCGAGGACGAGGACGTGATCCGGCCGATCGACCGGCCGCTCAAGGAGGCGGCGGGCTTCCTGGTCCTGCGCGGCAACCTGTTCGACGCCGCGGTCATGAAGACCAGCGTCATCGGCGCGGAGTTCCGCAGCCGCTACCTGTCGAACCCGGAGGATCCGGACGCCTTCGAGGGTCCCGTCGTGGTGTTCGACGGGCCGGAGGATTACCACGCCCGGATCGACGACCCGAGCCTCGGCATCACCGAGGAGACCCTCCTGGTCATGCGCGGGGCCGGGCCCGTGGGCTACCCGGGGGCTGCCGAGGTGGTGAACATGCGCCCGCCCGCGCAGCTGATCCGGGCCGGCGTGCACGCGCTGCCCTGCCTCGGCGACGGGCGCCAGTCCGGCACCTCCGGGTCGCCGTCGATCCTCAACGCCTCGCCCGAGGCGGCGGCCGGCGGCGGCCTCGCGCTCCTGCGCACCGGCGACCGGGTGCGGATCGACCTGCGCCGCGGCACCGCCGACATGCTGGTCGACGCCGACGAGATCGCGCGCCGGCGCGAGGCCCTGGAGGCGGCGGGCGGCTACGCCTATCCGGCGTCGCAGACGCCCTGGCAGGCGATGCAGCGCGCCGCGGTGGGGCAGATGCACACCGGGGCCATCCTGGAGGGCGCCGAGGCGTTCCAGCGCATCGCGCAGACGCGGGGCGTGCCGCGCGACAACCACTGAGGCCGCTGAGGCCCCTGAGGCCACTCGGCCGCTGTCCGGGCCGGCGGCACCCCGCCGCCGGCACCGTCAGGGCCGCATCGCCAGCTCCGTGTCGGCGAGGGCGAGGCGGACCAGCTCGGTCATGGTCGCGCGGGCGGCGTCCGGGTCGCCCGCCACGATCGCGTCGTAGAGGGCGCGGTGATCCGGCATCGGGTCCCGGGGCAGGCCCTGGCGGCGGTGCTTGAAGATCGTCGTCCACGTGACCGCGGCGGCGATGGAGCTCGACAGGGCCATCAGCGCCCCGTTGCGGGCCGCTTCCAGGATCGTGTTGTGGAAGGCCTGGTCGGCGGCCCGCCCGGCCTCGGTGGCGAGGCCGTGGCGACCCATCTCCTCCAGGGCGTGGCCCATCCGGGCGATGTCGAGGCCCGAGCGCCGCTCGGCCGCGAGCGCGGCCGCGGCCGGCTCGACGATCATCCGCAGCTCGAACAGGTCGCGGATGAAGGACTCGCTCGGCTCCGACTCGAAGGCCCAGGCGAGGATGTCGGGATCGAGCAGGTTCCAGCGGCTGCGCTGGCTGACGCGGGTGCCGGTGCGCGGGCGGCTCTCGACGAGCCCCTTGGCGCTCAGGATGCGGATCGCCTCGCGATAGGCGGTGCGCGAGACGTTCAATTTCTCAGAGAATTCGATCTCCCCGGGCAGCACGTCCCCGGGCGCGTAGCGGCCGCCCAGGATCGCCACACCGAGATCGCGGGCGACCGAGCCGTGGATGCGGCGCGTCCCCGTGGCGAGGGGCAGCGTGATGTTCTCCGGGCCGCGCTCCTGCCTCACCTCGTCCACCTCCGGTCCGGGCCACCGGATCGGGGCAGGAACGGCGCGATCGTATCCTGAAGTTGTAGGAGCGGAAAGGGGAGCGCCCGCCGCACCGGGATCGCGGTCGCGCTTGCGGGCGGAGGCGAACTGCCCTAGCTTAATTGTATGAGTAGTGAACCGCCAGGGTCCGCCACGATCCGCGGCAGCGTCCTCATCGGCGCCGCCGACGTGGCCACGGTACAGGTCTTCCGGGCCGTCGGTCCCGCTACCGGCGCGGCCCTGGAGCCGGCCTTCTCGGCCGCCGGCCCGGCGGAGGTCGAGGCCGCCTGCGCGCTGGCGGCGGCATCGCCGCACGCCTCCGAGAGGCCCCTAGCAACACGCGCGCGCTGTCTCGAGGCTGTCGCCGACGGCATCGCCGAACTCGCCGCGCCGCTCGTCGCGCGGGCGATGGGCGAGACGGGCCTGCCGCGCGCGCGGCCCGAGGACGAGCGCGCCGGCACGGTCGAGCAGCTGCACCTGTTGGCGGATCCGGTCCGGTCGGCCCGAAGGGTCGGCCGGGTCCTGGCGAACGGCTGGCCGACCGGCGTGGAGGTCGCCCCCGCGATGGGGCATGGCGGCCCGTTCCGGGCGACCTCGGACGGCCGTAGCAGCGCGGTCGGACCGCTGGCGATCGAGCGGTTCCTGCGGCCGGTCTGCTACCGGGACCTGCCCGACGCGCTGCCGCCGCCGCCCCTGCGCCCGGACGATCCCTGGCACCTCGCGCGCCGGATCGATGGCGCTCTCGCCCCGCAACCCGGCCGCTGACAGGCCGCCGCGCGACCCTCGACGGCCGCGCGTTCGGGACGCCCCGGAGCGGTCGTCCCCGGGAGGACCAGATGGGACAATCACTCCTACAATTCCGCGCCGCCGACGGGCAGCGGGGCCTCGCGCTGCTCGCCGACGGCCGGGCGCGGCGGGTGCTCGGCGGCGACAGCGTGCTCGCCCTGGCGCAGAGGGCCCTCGCGGCGGGGGACGATCTGGCCGCGACGGCGGAGCGGGCGGGGCTCGGCGCGCCCGTCGATCTCGACGCGGTCCGGCTCCTGCCGCCGATCGACCACGCCGACCCCGCCCACCTGCTGCTGAGCGGCACCGGCCTGACGCATCTCGGCTCCGCGGAGGGCCGCGACGCGATGCACCGCGCGGCGGCCGCCGACCCGGCCCCGACCGACTCGATGCGGATGTTCCGGATGGGCATCGAGGGCGGCAAGCCGGCGCCGGGCGAGGCCGGCGTGCAGCCCGAATGGTTCTACAAGGGCGACGGCTCCGGCCTCGTCGCCTCCGGGGAGCCGCTGGTCTCGCCCGCCTTCGCGCGCGACGGCGGCGAGGAGCCGGAGATCGCCGGGATCTACCTGATCGACGCCGACGGAGCCCCGGTGCGCCTCGGCTTCGCCCTGGCGAACGAGTTCTCGGACCACGTGACCGAGCGCGGCAACTACCTTTGGCTCGCCCATTCCAAGCTCCGCCCGGCCGCCCTCGGCCCGGAGCTGTGGCTCGGCGCCCTGCCGCCGGACGTGCGCGGCACCAGCCGCATCCTGCGCGACGGCGCCGTGCTCTGGGAGAAGCCGTTCCTCTCCGGCGAGGCCAACATGTCCCACAGCATCGCCAACCTGGAGCAACACCACTTCAAGTACGGGCCGTTCCGGCGGCCCGGCGACGTGCACGTCCACTTCTTCGGGACCGCGACCCTGTCGTTCAGCGACGGCGTCGCGACCCGGCCGGGCGACGTCTTCGAGATCGCGGCGGCGCCGTTCACGCTGCCCCTGCGCAACCCGCTGGCGATCGCGCCGGCGGGCGCACCGTCCGTGCGGGTGCTCTGAGATGGCGTCCCCGATCCGCATCGGCCTCGTGGGCGTCGGCAAGATCGCCCGCGACCAGCACCTGCCGGTCCTCGCCGCCTCGCCGGACTACGCGCTCGTGGCGGTGGCGAGCCCGCACGGCGGCCTCGACGGGGTGCCGAGCTACGCCACGCTGGAGGCGATGCTGGCGGCGCACGGCGACCTCGACGCCGTCGCCCTGTGCCAGCCGCCGCAGGCGCGGTTCGCGGCGGCCCTGGCGGGGATCGCGGCGGGCCGCCACGTCTTCCTCGAGAAGCCCCCCGGCGCGACGCTGGCCGAGGTCGGGCTCCTGGTCGCGGCCGCGCGGGACCGGGGCGTGAGCCTGTTCGCGAGCTGGCACTCCCGCTACGCGCCGGGGGTGGAGCCCGCCCGCCGCTGGCTGTCGGGCCGCAGGATCCGGTCGGTGGCGATCGCCTGGCTGGAGGATGTCCGGCACTGGCACCCGGGCCAGGACTGGATCTGGGACGCGGGCGGGATGGGAGTGTTCGATCCGGGGATCAACGCCCTGTCGATCGCCACCCACATCCTGCCGCCGTTCTTCCTCACCGGCGCGACCCTGTCGGTGCCGGCGAACCGGCAGGCGCCGATCGCCGCCGACCTGCACTTCGCGGACGCCGCCGGCACCCCGATCCGCGCCCGGTTCGACTGGCGCCAGACCGGGCCGCAGACCTGGGACATCCGCGTCGAGACCGACGACGGCCCCCTGGTCCTGTCGCGGGGCGGGGCCGCCCTGTCGATCGCCGGCCGCGACCGGCCGCTCCCGCCCGAGGCGGAGTACCGCGGCCTCTACGACCGCTTCGCCGCCCTGGTCCGCTCCGGCGCCAGCGACGTCGACCTGAATCCGCTGATCCACGCCGCCGACGCCTTCATGCGCGGCGAGCGCCGCACGGTGGAGGCCTTCACGGACTGACCGGACACGGACTGCCCGGGAGGGCCCCTGCGGGACACGAACGCGACAGAGCCAGGCAAGGCCGCGCGGTTAAGGGGGAGTCACACATGGGAAAGCATAGGGGACAGCATCGGCGATGGGCCGCGCTCGCGTTCTGCGCCGCGGCGGTCACGGCGGGCCCGGCGGTCGCGCAGGTCGAGGCGACCGCCCCGGACGGGGGACCGTCCCTGGTGAATCCGGGGCCGGAGGCGAGCCCGGCGCAGAAGGCGAGATATCGGGCGAACCGCGCCCGGCGGCGGGTCATCCGGGAGGCGCGGAGCTTCTCGGGCGCCAGCAGCGCCGCGGCCAGCCTCGACGTGCAGGGCAGCAGCGCGACGCCGCCCAGCCTGCCGCCGGGCACCCTCGATCTCGGCAACGGGATCAGCATGATCCTGAACTACACGGGCGAGTTCGCCGCCAACCCGTCCGGCGGGATCCGGCAGGGATCGGCCTACGCGGGCCAGATCGCGTTCGGCCTCGACGCCGATCTCGGCCGCCTCGCCGGCATCGACGGCGGCTCGGTGCACACGATCGTCACCCAGCGCCACGGCCGGAGCCTGGCGCAGGACGATATCGGCTTCAACGGCAGCGTGCAGGAGATCTACGGCGGCGGCCAGACCGCCCACCTGACGCTGCTGTCCTACGAGCAGAAGCTGCTCGACAACCGCCTCGACATCGAGGTCGGCCGCCTGCTCGCCAACCCCAACTTCCTGGCCTCGCCGCTCTACTGCAACTTCCAGAACAACGCGACCTGCGGCGCGCCCAAGTCCATCTTCAAGCTGACGAACTTCACCTACTGGCCGATCGCCACCTGGGGTGGCCACGCCAAGGCCTGGGTCACCGACACGGTGTTCCTGCACGCCGGCATCTACGAGGTGAACCCGCGCGACCAGCTGCCGACCCGGAACGGCGTCGACTGATCGACCAACGGCGCCACGGGATTCCTGGTGCCGGTCGAGGTCGGCTACACGACCAATTTCGGCAACGACCCGCTGCCGCGCAACTACAGCCTGGGCGCCGTGTTCGACCGGTCGGACTACGCGGATCCCGTGCGCGACCGGCGGGGCGGCGCGCAGGTCTTCAGCGGCCTCGATCCGCTGACCCGGTTCGGACGGTCCGCGGTCTACGCCCGCTTCGACCAGATGGTCTGGCGGCCGGATCCGAACGGCGTCCAGGGCCTGTCGGTGTTCGGCGTCGCGATCGGCGGCACCGGCGGCCGGCAGACCCAGGACTACTTCCTGGAGGGCGGCGCCGTCCTGACCGGCACCTTCCCGGGCCGGCCCTACGACACCCTCGGCCTCGTCCTCGCCATGGAGAAGCTCTCGCCGCTGGGCACGGCCAACATCCGGGCGGCGCGCGCGTCGCTGGGGCTCGGCACCCGGAACGTCGAGTCCCTGCAGACCATCCTGGAGCTGAGCTACGGCATCCAGCTGACCCCGGCGGTGCGGCTGATGCCGAACCTGCAATACGTGATCGACCCGGACCAGACCCGCTTCCCGTTCCGCCCGAAGCCGATCCCGGACGCCTTCGTGATCGGCGCGAAGCTGTCGGTGGACCTGTTCACCCTGGCCGGCCTCGCGAAGGGCCCGGGCAGCCAGTAACGCCCCGACACCCCGGCGCCCGCTCCCTGCGGGCGCCGGGCCTCCGGACCCGGCCGGGGGAGGGGCCGTCCCGCGACCGCGCGGCCCGGGCACACCGGTTCGCGCGCCCGCCGGGCAGGATCGCCGTGCCCGCCGCGCGGCGGCGTTTCGCGCTGCGCGCGCCTTCGTGTACGAGACCGGGCTCCGCGTTCCGTCGGGCGGTCGACGGGCCGCCCGCCCGTGGGACGACGGCAGGAAGCTGGACATGGCAGTGACCGATCACGACGCGGCGCCGGTCTCCACCGGGGTGACCGGCCTCGACCACATCCTGGCCGGCGGCTACGCGTCCCAACGCTCGCACCTCATCGAGGGGCGGCCCGGCTCCGGCAAGACGACGCTGGCGATGCAGTTCCTGCTCGACGGCGTGAGGCGGGGCGAGCGCTGCCTGTACATCACGCTCTCGGAGAGCCGGCGCGAGCTCCTGAACGTCGCGGAGCGCCACGGCTGGTCCCTCGACGGCATCGAGATCTGCGAGCTCGTCGCGCCGGAACTCAGCCTCGATCCCGGGCAGCAGCAGAGCCTGGTCCACTCGTCGGACCTGGAACTCGGCGAGACCGTCCGCATGGCGATCGCCGAGATCGAGCGGCTCAAGCCGCAGCGCGTGGTGTTCGACAGCCTGTCGGAGATTCGGCTGCTCTCGCAGGGATCGCTGCGCTACCGCAGGCAGGTCCACGCCCTGCGCAGCTTCCTGCTCATCCAGAACACCACGGCGCTGCTCCTCGACGATCTCACCGCCGAGACGGACGACCTGAATCTGCACAGCCTCAGCCATGCCGTGATCCGGCTGGAGCAGCTCGCGCCCCTGTACGGCGGCGAGCGCCGGCGCCTGCGCGTGATCAAGATGCGCGGCACGCCGTTCCGGGGCGGGTTCCACGACTACGTCATCCGGCGCGGCGGCCTCACGGTGTTCCCGCGCCTCGTCGCGGCCGAGCATCTCGGCACCTCCTCCGACGACCAGTGCGGCACCGGCAGCCCCGAACTGGACAAGCTGCTCGGCGGCGGCCTCGACCGGGGCACCAGCACGATGCTGATCGGCCCGTCCGGCGTCGGCAAGTCCACGGTGGCGCTCACCTGCGTCACCGCGGCGATCGCCCGCGGCGAGCGGGCGCTGATCCTCAGCTTCGACGAGACCACCGGCGTCCTCACGCGCAGGGCCCGCGGCCTCGCCATGCCGATCGACGACGCGATCGCCGCCGGATCCCTCATCGTCGAGCAGATCGACCCGGCCGAGGTCTCGCCCGGTGAACTCGCCGACATCGTCCAGAACGCGGTCGAGCACCGGGGCGTGACGACGGTCGTGATCGACTCCCTGACCGGCTATCACAACGCCATGCCGGAGGAGAATTACCTGCTCCTGCAGATGCACGAGCTGCTGACCTACCTGAACCAGCAGGGCGTCATCACGCTCCTCGTCCTGGCCCAGCACGGGATGATCGGGGCGATGGGCACGAACGTGGATCTCACCTACCTCAGCGACACGATCCTGCTGTTCCGCACCTTCGAGGCCGAGGGGCGGCTGCGGCGCGCGATCTCGGTCGTGAAGAAGCGCACCGGCAGCCACGAGGACGCGATCCGCGAATTGCGGATCGACTCCGGCGGGATCCGCGTTGGCGAACCGCTCAGCGCGTTCCGAGGTATCATGACCGGCGTTCCGACATTCGAGGGTGAGCGGTCGTCGCTCCTGCCGACCCGCGCGGCTGATGACCGAGGCTGAACCGCCGGTTCTCATCTTCACGCCCGGTGGCCGCGACGCCGCCGTCGCCGCGGCGATCCTCGGCGAGGCGGGGATCGCGATACAGGTGTGCGCCAGCCTCGCGGACGTGGTCTCCCGGCTCGACACGGCCGCCTGCGCGGTGCTCACCGAGGAGGCGCTGCTGTCCTCGAACCGCCAGGCCCTGGCGGACTGGATCGCCGCGCAGCCGCCCTGGTCCGACTTCCCGTTCATCCTCCTGCGGCTGCGGGGCGCCGAGCCCATCGCGCAGCTGACCGACATGCTCGGCAACGTCAGCGTGCTGGAACGCCCGTTCCATCCGGCGACGCTGGTCATGGCGGCCCGCTCCGCCCATCGCGCCAAGCGCCGGCAGCTCGAGGCGCGGGCCTATCTCGAGGAGCGCGAGCGCACGACCGAGCGGCAGGCGCTCCTGATCCGCGAGCTGCATCACCGGGTAAAGAACACGCTGGCGACCGTGCAGGCGCTGCTCGGGGCCTCGGCCCGCTCCGCCACCAGCGTCGACGCGTTCTACGCGTCGTTCTCGGCGCGGGTGATCTCGCTGGCCAAGACCCACAATCTCCTGACCGAGGATTACTGGCAGCAGGCGCCCCTGCGCGACATGCTGATGAACGAGCTCGGCCCCTACAACGACGTCGAGGGCGCCCGCATCCAGCTCGACGGCCCCGCGATCGACCTGATGGGCGACCTCGCGGTCCCGACCGGCATGGCCATCCACGAGCTGACGACCAACGCGGCCAAGCACGGCGCGCTGTCGGTCCCGGAGGGCCGGATCGCGGTCCGCTGGGATATCGAGCAGACGCCCGCCGCCCGCCTGCTCCACCTGGACTGGACCGAGCGGGGCGGTCCGGCCACGGCGGCGCCGACGCGGAAGGGCTTCGGCTCGACGCTGCTGCAGCGCGTCCTGAAGGTCCAGTGCCAGGCGGAGATCGCCTTCGATTTCCAGCCGGCCGGGCTGCACTTCACCATGCGGGCGCCTCTGCCCGAGACGCGCGTCGTCCCGGCCTACTGAGGCCGTCCGGGTTCCGGACCCGGCGCCGCGCCGGTCGCGGGGCGTGCGCTTTCACACAGAAGTGTCTTGCGTTCCGCGGCCCTGACCGAACTTATCGCAGGTGCGAGATTTGGGATGTCGCAGCACAGCGATACGTCTTGCGATGAATAAGTTTGCTCCTCTCGTGGCGGCCGCACTGGCCTGGGCCGTGTTCGGTACCTGGGCCGAAGCCCGCCGCTCGGCCTTGCAGAAGGACATGCCGGCGCTCCGTCCGGGGATCGAGGCCGATCTGGCCGCGAGACACTGTCCGGCCGTCCGGATCGACACGGAGCGCTTCCGTCAGTTCTCGCGCGAGAACCATCTGAATCACGCGGACTTCTTCACGAAGAAGCGCTCGGTCGCCCTGCAGCACGACCTCGACGCGGAGCTGGCGCAGTTCCGCGCGCGTCCCGAGGAGGCCTGCGCGCAGATGTGGACCAAGTACGGCGACGACGGCACCGTGCAGCATCTCCTCGCCCGCAAGTAGGAACGCGTCCGCCGATGAGGGCTCTCGCCGGTGCGCCGCCGATGTTGGTCGCGGCGACGGTGGCGGCGACCGTGGCGACGGCGACGCTGACGCCGGCCCGGATGACACCGCGGAAGGGTCGCCGGCCGCGCCGGCATCCGGCGCCGTTGCGGCGAGCGCGCTCGGCGATTCGGTTCCAAGCCCGCTCCCGTTTCGAGAAGACACTTCTCCCCTCAGGCACATCGGGAGACTGAACCTCCGATTTCCGCGCGCCTGAGCCGCGAGGACGCAAGATCTCTCCGCCGCCCTGCGTGGCTGGCGAGATGAAGTTCCATATTCCACGCCCGTTTTCGAGGAGAACTTTTTTCCTTTACCGGGGAATTGGGAACGCCGTTTCATTGACGGCGGATGTCGCGGCCATCAATTCTAGCGGCCTGTTCGGATGTCCGGCCGCGCAACCTCCGCTCTTCGGAGTCGGGGCGGTCCGTCATCCCGTCTCACAGCAAGGCATCCGGAATGACACGACCGAGACTCGTCGGGCTGAGCGCCAACGTGCAGCGGCCCTCCAAGACCCGCACGCTGGTGGATGCCGTGCTCCGCGAGGCCAGCGCCCAGGCTCCCCTCGACGCGCAGATCCTCGACTTCGTCGATGCCGGGACCGGCCTCGGTGCCGCCTGGACCCGCGACCAGCTCGCGCCGGCCGCGCGCAGCGTGCTCGCGGCCATCGAGGAGGCGGACGGGCTCGTCGTCGGCTCGCCGGTCTACAAGGGCGCCTATACCGGCCTGTTCAAGCACCTGTTCGACCTGGTCGATCCGGGCGCGCTCGCGGGAAAGCCGGTGGCGATCGTGGCCACGGGCGGCGGCGCGCGCCACGCCCTCGTGGTCGAGCACGCCTTCCGGCCGCTCTTCGGCTTCTTCGGGGCGCTCCAGATCCCGACCGCGGTCTACGCCTCCGATCCCGATTTCAGCGACGGCGTGCTGACCGAGACCGGCGTGCGCGCCCG
>NZ_BBUX01000052.1:0-45279 GCF_000974725.1 Methylobacterium sp. ME121 | reverse complement strand
CGCGCCCGGCGACCCCCCTTCACCCCTGCGGCCCAAGGTCCGCAACCGGACCCAGCCCCGGGCCCTGCTGATCGGCTCGTCCACGGGCGGGCCGCGGGCCGTGGGCGAGATGCTGGAGGGCATCGGCGCGGCCGCCCTGCGGCGCCTGCCGGTCCTGATCGTCCAGCACATGCCGCCGATCTTCACGGCGGTCTTCGCCGAGCACCTGTCCACCCGCACCGGGCTCCCGGCGGCCGAGGGCAAGGCCGAGGAGCGGGTCGAGCCGGGCCGCATCTACGTGGCCCCGGGCGGCCGCCACATGGGGCTGGCCGCCGGGGCCGGCGGCCCGATCATCAAGCTCACCGACGGCCCGCCGGTGAATTTCTGCCGCCCCGCGGTCGACGTGCTGTTCAAGGACGCGGCGGTCGTGTTCGGCGCCGCCACCGCGACGGTGATCCTCACCGGCATGGGCTCGGACGGGACCAACGGCGCCCGGGCGCTCACCGAGGCCGGCGGCCCGGTCCTCGCCCAGGACGAGGCCACCAGCACGGTCTGGGGCATGCCGGGCAGCGTCGCGCGGGCCGGGCTCGCCGAGGCCGTGCTGCCGCTGCCCGAGCTCGCGACGGCGCTGCGCGCCCTGATCACGGGGCAGCCGGCATGACCGAACTCGAGTTCGAATTCCTGCGCACCTTCCTGAAGCAGCGCTCCGGCCTCGCGCTGACGCCGGAGAAGCGCTACCTCGTGGAGAGCCGGCTGACCCCGGTCTGCCGCCGCTTCGGCCTCGCCAGCCTCGGCGACCTGATCGGCACCCTCAAGCTCGCCCAGAACAGCACGATCGAGCGGGCCGTGGTCGAGGCCATGACCACGAACGAGACCTTCTTCTTCCGCGACCGGATCCCCTTCGACCTGTTCCGCGACACGCTCCTGCCGGACGTGCTGGCGCGCAATGCCGGCCGCCGCCGGCTGCGGATCTGGTGCGCGGCGGCCTCCACCGGGCAGGAGCCGTACTCGCTGGCCATGCTCCTCCAGGAGGCGGCGCCGCGGCTCGCCGGCTGGCAGGTGGAGATCGTCGCCACCGACCTGTCGACCGAGGTGATCGAGAAGGCCAAGCTCGGGCTGTACAGCCATTTCGAGGTCCAGCGCGGCCTGCCGGTGCAGTGGCTGATCAAGTACTTCACCCAGGTCGGCGAGCAGTGGCAGATCGCCCAGAGCCTGCGCAGCATGGTGGATTACCGGCAGCTCAACCTGCTGCACAGCTTCGCCTCGCTGGGCCAGTTCGACGTGATCTACTGCCGCAACGTGCTGATCTACTTCGACGCGCCGACCAAGTCGGACGTCCTGGCGCGGCTCGCGGCGCAGCTCGCCCCGGAGGGCGCGCTCCTGCTCGGCGCCGCCGAGACGGTGATCGGCCTGACCGACCGGCTGTCGCCGAACCCGAAGCACCGCGGCCTCTACGGCCACGCCGAGGCCGCGCTGCGCCCGGCCGAGGCGGCGCCGCTGCGCATGGCCGCGAGCCTCTGAGCGGCGCGATCGGGGTTCCCGGTCGCGCCCCGGCTCCGAGCCGTCGCCGTACTCGACCCCGCGGCAGGGATCCGGGCGATCCCGGAAACGCGGCTTTAAGAACCGCGTGGGTAATTTGCACACGGACCCGCCGCCGGGCGAATCCGGCTCATCCGTGACCCGAGCCCCGTCATGAGTACCCTCACGTCCACCGCGGCAGCACAGCTCGCCGCGCAGCGATGGTCGCCGCCTCCGTCGCCCCAGACCCGGATGTCCGACACGATCAGCGGCGCGCTGTCGGCCGGCACGATCAGCAGCACCGACGCGACGGCGCTCACGAACGCCCTGAGCAGCATCGATTCGAGCCTGTCGTCGGCCAGCTCCGCCTCGGGCAGCACCGCGACAGGGTCGAAGCTCGACCCGTCCTCGATGAAGGACCGGATCGACGGTCTGATCGCCGATCAGGTCAGCAGCGGCAGCCTCACCGCCGACCAGGCCGCGGAACTGAAGAACCTGTTCGCCAGCCACGGCCGGAGCACCCAGAGCGGCGACGCCGCCGGCGACGGCATCGGCGACGTCGCCGGTCCGGCCGGCCCGCCGCCCGGGCCCCCGCCCGGCCCGCCGCCGGCGGACGCCGCGGGCAGCGCCGGGAGCGGGACGTCGGCCTCCGCGTCGGCCTCCGCGGCGGCCTCGACGTCGACCACCTCCGCGGCGCGGACGACGAACGACCTGCTGTCCACCTTCATCCAGCAGCTCCAGAGCAGCCAGTCGGTCAGCGCCGGCTACGGGGCGAGCGGCACCGCCAACGGCGGCACCGCCTCGGCGCTTCTGGTCGACTTCCGCAGCTGAGGCCCCGGCCCGTCCCGGCGAGGGGCCGGGGCGCGGGGCCGGGGCGCGCTCGGCGGGCCTCCCGCCCGGCGCATCGCCCGCCTGCGCGCGGCCGGGGTCGACCGCGGCCGCGCGACGCGGCATCACAGCGTGGACAGGATCGGGAGAGACGGCATGGCGGCAGGATCGGGGACCGGATTGCCCAAGGTCGCGTTCATCGGCACGGGCGGGACGATCTCGTCCCTCGGCCGCGACGCCCTCGACATCCTCGACTACACCGCCACCGACCGGCGCCTCGAGGCCGGCGCGATCCTGGACGCCGTCCCGGAACTCGCGACGGTCGCCACGGTGGTGCCGGTGCCGTTCCGGGCGGTCCCGAGCCCGGCGATCGGGTTCGCCGAGTGGCGCGACCTCGTCCGCCTGTGCGAGCGCCTCGCGGCCGAGCACCCGGATCTCGCCGGCATCGTCATCGGGCACGGCACCGCCACCCTGGAGGAGACCGCCTACGCCCTCAGCCTGACCCTGACGGTGGATCTGCCGGTGGTGCTGGTCGGCTCGCAGCGGCCGATGAGCGCCCTCTCCACGGATGCCAAGCTGAACCTCGTGGCGGCCGTGCGCACGGCCGCGGCGCCGGCCTCCCGCGGGCGCGGCGTGCTGGTGGTGCTCAACGACGAGATCCAGGCGGCCCGCGAGGTGACCAAGACCTCGGTGGCGCGGCTCCAGACCTTCCGGACCCCGGATTTCGGCGTGCTCGGCCACGTCGACGGCGAGTCCGTCCGCTACTACCGCCGCTCCGAGCGGGCGCACGCGCCGGGCACGCCGTTCGACATCCGGACGCTGTCGGCGCTGCCGCGGGTCGACGTCGCCTACGGATACGCCGACGCCGACGGCACCGCGGTCCGGGCCTTCCTGGCCGCCGGCGCGCGCGGCCTCGTCGCGGCCGGTCTCGCCCCCGGCATGACCCCGCCCGCCGAGGCCGAGGCCCTGGAGGCGGCGGCCGCCGCCGGGATCGTGGTGGTGATGTCGACCCGGGCCGGCAGCGGGGTGGTCCCGCTCACCACCCGGCTGCGCAACCGCGGCATCCTCAGCGCCGACAACCTCACCCCGCAGAAGGCCCGGATCCTGCTCGCCCTGGCGCTGACCGTCACGGCGGAGCCCGAGGCGGTGGCGCGGCTGTTCGCGACCTACTAGGCGCCGCGCCCGCCGGGCCCCGGACGCTCCCCGACGCGCGTGGGCTGCCACGCGCGAGCCCGTCGCGCGCCTGCGGGACGCGCCGGCGCGGCGGGCCGCATGTGCGATTTGGTCCAGAAAGTCCTACCGGACCCGGATAGGTCACGGATCAGTTCGGTGCAGTCCAGCTGAAGGGTCCTCGTCCCGGAAGACTGTCATCGGACGGAACAAGGTTCTGAAAGACGCCATCAGCATTGCGGAAGATGCTCGGGATCGGCTTCCGCGCAGGGCATGACGGTTCGCGTGCCCGCACAGGGATTCACGGCCATGCGCGCGACATCCATCGTTTCCATGACGCTGGCGCTCTCGGTCCTGTCCGGACTGGGCGCCCGGGCGGAGACCGCCCGGAGCGCCTCCGCGACGCTGGCCACCGGCGCCAGCGCTGCCGCGATGTACAATCTCGGGATCCTCTACATCAACGGCCAGGGCGTGAAGCAGGATTTCGGCACGGCCGGACGCTGGTTCGAGAAGTCCGCCGCCGGCGGCGACGTCGATGCCATGCTCAACCTCGGCAGCCTGTACTACAACGGGCAGGGCGTGAAGCAGGATTACGCCGCCGCGGCCGCGTGGTTCGAGAAGGCCGCCCGCGCCGGCAACGCCGAGGCCATGAACAACCTCGGCAGCCTCTACGATGCCGGCCAGGGCGTGGCGCAGGACTACGCCGCCGCCCGCAGCTGGTACGAGAAGGCCGCAGCCGCCGGTGCCGCGTCGGCCATGTACAATCTCGGGCTTCTCTACACCAACGGTCAGGGTGTCGGGCAGGATTACGGCGCTGCCGCCTCCTGGTTCGGGAAGGCCGCCGCCGGCGGCAACGTCGACGCGATGAACGCCCTCGGCAGCCTGCACCTCAACGGTCTGGGCGTGAAGCCGGACGCCCCCGCGGCCCGCCGCTGGTTCGAGAAGGCGGTCGCCGGCGGCAACGTGGACGCGATGAACAACCTCGGCAGCCTCTACCTGAACGGCCAGGGCGTGAAGCCGGACGCCGCCGCGGCCCGCCGCTGGTTCGAGAAGGCGGCCGCCGCCGGCCACGCGGAGGCGATGAACAATCTCGGCTTCCTCTACCTCAACGGTCGCGGGGTGAAGCAGGATTTCGACGCCGCCCGGCGGTGGTTCGAGAAGGCCGCCGGCGGGGCCGCGGCCGCGGGCGTCCCCGGAGACATCGCGCTCCGCTAGGGCAATGCGACGGCGGGGTCGCGGTCGAGACGCGCACCTGTCATGCCGGCGGGCGCGGTCCCAAGCGGGCCCGATGGGGCGAGGATGCGGCGCGGGTGGCCCGTCCCCGTCGGGACCCGTCCGGAGGGATCACAGACCCATGCCGCTGATCGACCCCGCCCGCTCGCTCCTCCTCGTCATCGACGTTCAGACCCGGCTGATGCCGGCGATCGCCGACGGGGCCGGAGTCATCGCCAATACGGGCCGCCTCACCGCCGCCGCGAAGCTGCTCGACGTCCCGGTCCTGGTCACCGAGCAGAATGCCGGCGGCCTCGGGCCGACCGTGCCGGCCCTGGCGCCCGAGCCCGGGACGGCCTTCGCCAAGATGAGCTTCGGCGCGACCCGGACGCCCGGCTTCCTGGAACGCCTGCCCGCGGACCGCGACCTCGTGGTCAGCGGCTGCGAGGCCCATGTCTGCGTGCTGCAGACGGTTCTCGGCCTGCGCGAGGCCGGCCGCGGGGTCGCCGTGGTGGCCGACGCCGTGGGCTCGCGGCGGGTCGAGAACCGGGAGGCCGCGCTCGCCCGGATGGCGGCCCACGGCGCCGAGATCGTCACCGCCGAGATGGTGGTGTTCGAGTGGCTCGGCACGGCGCGACACAGGCGGTTCCGCGACGTGGTGAGGCTCATCAAGTAGGCGCCGGGGCGGCGTCCGGGTCCCGCTGCGGAGCGCGCCTCAGGGGCCGTCGAGGGCCGCGCGGGTCTGCGGGTCGGGCCCGATATCGTCGGTGCCGGTCATGCCCAGCACCTCGATCAGGCGGGTCCGGGCGCGGCTGACCCGGCTCTTGATCGTGCCCACCGCCACGCCGCAGATGGCCGCGGCCTCCTCGTAGGTGAAGCTCTGGGCGCCGACCAGGACCAGCGCCTCGCGCTGGGCCGGCGGCAGCTGGTTCAGCGCGCTCTGGAACTGCGCCATCTCCATCCGGATCTCCTGCTCGGGGAGGGCGGTCAGGCGCCCGGCATGGACGCCGTCGGCATCCTCGACCTCGCGCTTGCGCTTGCGCTGCTCCGAGTAGAACAGGTTCCGCAGGATCGTGAACAGCCACGCGGTCAGGTTGGTCCCGCGGCGGAAGCTGGCGGCGTTGACCCAGGCGCGCACGAGCGTGTCCTGCACGAGATCGTCCGAGCGGTCGAGGTCGTAGGTCAGCGAGAACGCGAAGGCCCGCAGCGCCGGGATCGCTCCCAGCAGGAGGTCGCGCATCTCGGCGTCGGCGCCCCGGGGCACCGGACCGGACCCGCTCCCCGCGGGAGCGGCTTGCAGCATCAGGGTCATCGCGAGGCCTCCGTGTCGGAGTGGGCGGCGAGCTCGTCGAGCAGCGTCCGGAGCCGGTCCGGAATCGGCAGGGCCAGGACGCCGGCGTAGTGCAGGCGCAGGCCGCGCCCGATCCGGTCCCGCGCCCCGTCGTCGATCGGCCGGCCGGGCCCGCCGTCCCGCCGTGCCGGATGAAGCGCCGGATCCGGCGTCCGGCCCGGCACCGCGCGTGACGAGGCCGCGGCGACCGGTCCGGCCGCGTCCGCCGCGCCGGCGGCGTCCGGAATCCCTGGATCGTCCTCGGTCCCTGACATGGTCGCGCCCCCTGGCGTGCGCGATGCGGCCCCGCGGGGCCCGGCGGTCCGCCGGACCGTTGTCCCCATCGGTTCGGCGAAGACGCGTCTCATCGCCTTCGGGCAGCGCTGGTAGGCGCGGTGGATTTAATCGGTTCTGAACTCGGCATTCATCAAATCTTAATCTTGAAATAGCCCAGCTTGTGCCGAGATTAATCCGTATAATCTCAGATACAGATCAGAAATACTTATCTTTAGCTTGGCCGTGGCGACACTCGCCCGGCCTGCATGAACGGGGGGTGAGCGGGTCGCGGCGCGCCGCGGGGCAAGGGGCGTTCCGGCATTCGCGCCGGCCGACCGGCGTACGGCGACCGGGCGGACCCGGGGCATGAGCGGCGATGCGCGCGCGGGTGGCCCGAAAATTCGAGCGCCCGCGCCCGGGATTCTAACCTACCTTGTAGGACGGGCGCGCCGATTGCTGTCTGTTTGCCCAATGACACATGCTGGTTCTCAGTATCTGCAGTATGTCATCACTGCCAAGGCGCCGAACGGCGTCATTCAGCAGACCAGGGCCCGGGCGGCCAGCGCGGTCGTACTCGCGAAAGCTTGGCTCGCGGCGGGTCACACCGACGTCCGGATCGTGGATCCCCTCGGCAAGGCGCTTCATCCCGAGGGCTACCGTATGGCGATCATGAAGGGCGGAAAGCCCTACCGCTGACACGGGCCGGCCGCTCGGCGGGGCGACCCGCCTCGACGCGGGGTTCGTGATCCGCGTCCTCCGCGCCGGCGGCTCCCGCGCGCGGATCGCGCGCCGTCCGAGCGCGCCGGGACGGCACCGCTCAGAGCTTCACGCCCTCGAGATAGCCGCGGTTCCAGGTGGGGCTGATCAGGATCTCGTTGACGCAGACGGAGGCCGGCAGGCGGGCGACGAACAGGATCGTCTCGGCGAGATCCTCCGCCTGCAGCATGCGCCCGCGGTCCTCCGCGGTGACCGGAACCGGCCGCTTGTCGAGGAGGGGCGTCGCGACCTCGCCCGGGCAGATGCAGCAGGACCGGATGCCGTGCCCGCACTCCTCCTGGTTCAGGCTCTCCGAGAGCGCCACGAGCCCGTGCTTGGCGGCGGAATAGGCCGGCCCCGTCAGCTTGGAGACGTAGCGGCCGGCCCAGGAGGAGACGTGGATGATCAGGCCGCCCCGCTGCGCCCGCATGGTCGGCAGCACCGCCCGCGCCGCGTAGAAGGGGCCGTTGAGATTGACGCCGACCACGGCGTCGATGCCGGCCGGCGTGATCTCGCTCCAGCCGCGCTGAGGCACGTTGAGGCCCGCCGCGTTCACCAGCAGGTCGCAGCGCCGCCACGCGGCGTGAACCGTCTCCCAGGCGCGCTGCACGTCGCCGGCCACGCCCATGTCGGCCGGGACGACCAGCGCCTCGCCGCCCGCCGCGCGGACGAGCTCCGCGGTGCGCGCGAGGGCCTCCCGCCCCCGTCCCGTGAGCGCGAGCCGCATCCCGGCCCGCGCCAGCGCCAGGGCGGCCGCCTGCCCGATGCCGGATCCGGCCCCCGTCACCCAGGCGACCTGCCCTTCGAGCGCGCGCATCATGGCTTTCGGCCCCGTCCCTACGGCTTGGCGACGAGCGGGCAGCCGCCCTCGGCCAGGGGGCGGAAGGCCTGCTCGGCGGGGATCGTGTCGAGGAGCTCGTAGAGGTCCCACGGACCCTTCGACTCGGACGGCGCCTTCACGGCGAACAGGTACATCGGGTGGATCTTGCGGCCGTCCGCCCGGACGACGCCCTTGCCGAACAGCGGGTCGTCGGTCGGGTTGGCCTTCATCCACGCCATGGTCTTCTGCGGGTCCGTGGACTTCGTGGCCGCCACGGCCTTCAGGTAGTGCAGGAGCCCGGCATAGACGCCCGCATGGTTCATCGTCGGCATGGTGTTGCCGTTGCGCGGGTAGAAGCGCTCCGAGAAGGCCCGCGTCTCCGGGTTGAGATCCCAGTAGAACGACTCGGTCAGCACCAGCCCCTGCGCGGTCTGCAGGCCGATCGCGTGGACGTCCACGGCGTAGATCAGCAGGGCGGCGAGCTTTTGGCCGCCGTCGGTCAGCCCGAACTCGTGCGCCTGCTTGACCGCGTTGACCGTGTCGCCACCCGCGTTGGCCAGACCCACCACCTTCGCGCCCGAGGCCTGCGCCTGCAGCAGGAACGAGGAGAAGTCCGTGGCGGGGAACGGGACTCGGGCGGCGCCCAGCACCCGCCCGCCGCCCGCGTCGATCACGGCCTTCGCCTCGTTCTGCAGGGAGAGGCCGAACGCGTAGTCGGCGGTGAGGAAGTACCACGTGTCGCCGCCGCGCTTGAGCATGGCGCCGGCCGTGCCGTGCGCGAGGGCGTAGGTGTCGTAGGTCCACTGGATCGTGTTCGGCGAGCATTGCTTGCCGGTCAGCTCCGTGGTGCCGGCCCCCGAGTCGATGAAGATCTTGTTCTTCTCGCGGGTGACCTGGCTCACCGCCAGCGCCACCGAGGAGGTCGGCACGTCGAGGATCGCGTCCACGCCGTCGCGGTCGTACCACTGGCGGGCGACGGCGGCGCCGACGTCGGGCTTGTTCTGGTGGTCGGCCGAGACGATCTCGACCTGCACGTCCGGGCTGGTCTTGGCGAAATCCTCGACCGCCATCTGCGCGGCGACGACGGAGCCCTTGCCGCCGGTATCGGCGTAGACGCCCGACATGTCGTTGAGGACGCCGACCTTGACGCGGATCGGCTCGGCGGCGGCCGGTCCGGCGAGCACGGCGATGCCGATCGCGACCGAGAGGACGCAGCTCCGGATCAACGCCATCGTGGGCCGTCCTCCGCGAATGGTTCTGTCTTTCGGCCAGGAGGGCACGCTGGCATCCCAGCGTCAAGCGCCGGTCCGCGACCGGATCCGGGGCCGGCGAGACAGGCCGCGGCCGGATGTGTCGCGCCGGCGGTGCCGAAGACCTCGGGCCGGGCGCGCGGTCGGGCCTCGCGCGCTCAGCGGTACACGGTACAGCTGTTGACGTCCCCGCTCGGCAGGAACTCGCAGTTGGTGACCGGCGGGATGATCCCGTCGTCCGTCAAGGTCGAGATGGCCGCCTCGCTGATCGGCGGCGAGGTCAGCATCACCGTGCCGAACACCAGGCTGGCGGCGGCGAACGCCAGAACGGACAGCAGCACGGTGCGCCGGAGCGCGGGGAGCAGGGCGGTGGCCATGGATGTCCTCCCGAGCGGCGCAGCGTCGGCGCCAGCGGAGAGATTGGACTCCCAGGGCTCGGGGCGCGTCCCGCGTATGGGGGAGGGACCCGTGATTTCACGCGCGCCGACCGAAGGGTCGCCGGGCTGGCGACCGCCGTCGCGCTCAGGGCCGTCGCCCGGAACGCTCGCCGGCGGCTCCGCGCCCGCTCACCGCGACCTCGAGGGGGTTCCAGGGCCCGGGCGTGGCGGTCGAGCGGCGTCCACCGCTCAGCCGTGGCGCCGATCCGACGCGCTCGGTGCATCCTCTCGCACCATCGGCGGCCGCTCACGCATTCGTGGAGTCCGCAACACCGGCGGCGATCCACGCCCGCCCGCTCCGGTCGGAGATGCTGCCAAGCGGGCGTGGACGGCCGGCGGGGGCTTAGGCCACCGACAAGCTCGGCCCTAGCCGACGCACTTTGCCGGATGATGTCCGCGCCGCGCGGGCGCCGCGTGCAGGGCCGGACCTGCCGGCAGACGGCCAGCGGGACGCATCCGCCGCTATCCCCCGTCACACCGGCTGGGGCGCGAGGGTCTTGGCAGAGGCGAGAACAGGCCTCAGCGCTCGAATTTCATGGTGCCGGCGGAGGGGGCCTGAAGGCTCTAAAGGATGCCCTAAATGACTGATGTTAAATGGCTCAATTCTGAGCGCAAGGTCCGGTGTTACACCAGATGTTTCACCTGATGGCCTGGGCCTAGTGTCCCCTCCGAGGGGTGTCAGGCTCAAAGGGTGCCCCCCGGTCTCGCCAGGAGGCTCAAGGCGGGTCCTAGATTTCCCCCGGCCCCCGGAGTCCCACGAGGGGTGTCAGCGTTTGGTGGTGCCCCCGGTTCGGCCGGGAGGCTCATCCGGTTCCGCAGATTTGCGGAGCCTATCGGATCAGTGGGTTAGCCCAGGATCGGCCCCCTAGCGCCCCTGGAGCAACATCCCGACCCTATAGGCGAGCGTGTAGCCCTTCGGTGTAAGCTGGTACTGGATCTGGCGCCGACTTTCGGGGTGCGGATGGTGCTCCACCAGGTTCAGCGGGGCCGCCCGTGACCGGGGATTGTCTCCGATCTCCATAAGCAGCCTTGAGGCGCTTGGCTGGATCGTGCCCAGCATGACGGCGTAGTCTGAGGGTCCGAGGCCGGGTCTCAGCGCCACCGCTAGGTATGTGTCGATGTAGGCGGCCGGCAGGTTCGGCTCCAGGCTCCTGAAGGCTCCCACGACATCTCTGAGGCGTCCAAGGGTCCGCAGGGGGAGCCCATCATTTCCGACAATATCACCACCCATGCGCCCTCCTATCCGATCTGTATTGGTTTGCGTCCGAACAAGAAAAGACCCCCGAAGGGGCCTGGGTATCTTTAATATGACATGTGAACTTCCAGGGTGTCCACGTGGTCCATCACTTTGGTTGCCTCGGTTTCACGCGCAATAATCAGATGCCCGTCTCTGTATTCTCCGTAAGGGGCGGACTTTAACTGCTCCTGGCCCCTGGGGGTCATTGCCGTAAACAGGAAGCGCTCCTTTTGAGCCCCCCGGATGCCACTTGTTCCCTGGCTCATAGTAGGCAATGTCGTAGTGAAGCGTGCCCAGCATCGACTTAGACCCCCGACCGCTATTGTTCTCTTGCGGCCACGCTTGCCGTATCCCACAGTTTTTCGCTTGTTTCAAGCTTTGTTCCCGCGGCTGGTGGATATTTTTTTAGTCCAAGTTCTGTCGATGACATGCCGATACCCATAGGATGCCAATTGTCTTGTTCGTAAGAGGACTAAAACTCCTCAGACACCTGCCCGACCCCAGCGAGTTCACTGCACGGAAAGGTCGAACAACAACGAGAGGGTTTAACGGTTATTTTGAAGACGGGGCGGGGGCCTCTCTCCTGGTTTTGGGCCTGAAAGGAGACTCTATGGGAGAGGACCCGCCTTGGATTTCCCCGGGCTCAGCGCCTCGCCTATCACTCACACACAGCAGTGGTGACCTCGGGCACACCAGAAGCACCAAGAGCCCCAGGCAATCCGGGGCTAACTTCAGGGACATTAGCCGGGCGTGTCTCGGCCGTGAGGCTGGGCGTGGTCTCAGGCTTCCTTGGCGGTCAGCACACGGTGGACGGAGGCCTTGCCGATGCCGAGCTTGGTGGCGATTACACCCATGCTGAGACCCTGGGCTGCCATGGCCTCGATGTCGTCAGCCTTGGCCCGTGCGGTGGGCTTGCGACCCTTGTAGGCGCCCTCAGCCTTGGCCTTGGCGATGCCCTCCCGCTGCCTCTCCAGCATCATCTCCCGCTCGAACTGTGCCACGCCTCCGAGGACGTTGAGCATCAGCTTGCCGGTGGGGGTCGATGTGTCCACTCCCAGGTTGACGATGCGGAGAGCTACACCCTTGGCCTCCAGCTTGGCGATGATGTCGCCCATGTGGGTCACTGAGCGGGCCAGCCTGTCGAGCTTCGTCACAACGAGGGTGTCGCCAGCCCTAACGAAGTCCAGGGCGGCCTCAAGCTCCTTGCGCTGCCCCACGGACGACACTTGCTCCGAGTGGATGCGTTCGCACCCAAGGGCCTTCAGGTCTCTCACCTGGGCATCGAGGCCGGCTTCCTGCTCCAGGGTGGAGGTTCGGGCGTAACCAATGAGCATTGGGAGGGCTCCGGGGCCAGGATCGTTCCGTTGAAGTCCTAGACATAGTGAGCGGAACCGTTCCGTTTGTCAAACCCATTCTTGTGGAACGATAGTAGTGGTGGGCCGGAACGTTCCGCTGGAGCTTGCCCTATTGGAACGACGCGGTAGTAACGACAGGAGAGAAGTCGCAGATGATGCTATCTAGTTTGCTCGGCAACCTGACAAATACGAGCGGATCTTTTGCTCTCCACCAGAAACTGGGAGATGATTAAATCCGAGAAAGTTAGGCGCTTCAGAAGTTGGTCTTACTATCATCCCTACAGATTTAGCCAGAGATATGGCCCTTATCAGCTTGTTATTCAACCTATATATGGCATTAAACCACCCGTTAGTTATTTCCTTTTTACTGCCGTCACTTTGATATGCTCAGAATCAATGATTAAATCATTTTGCTTGTGTTGCATAACTTCATCGGCTCGTCCTTGGGGATCGAATATAATGTGAAGCAAAGGAACTGATGCTGGCGTGCAATAGATTATAAATTTGTTTATACCGTAGATCGTATCCCTCTCACCTTTTAGATAGATAAGATTGTTGTTACCTTCGATTGTCCACTTTGGCCGCTCAAATCCATTATTGACAACATTCAGATTTTCAAGTTGACCTGAATCAAGTTCCAAAATCTCAGTCGATCCTGCCAGCGTCCAAAGCCGGAAAAGCTCGACATCGATATCCATCTCTTTCATGTACTTAGTCACAATTGCTGAGAGCATTTGAGCCGCGTCAGCATCTCCGTCTCCCCTAGCCTGGAAAGCAAAACGGTGAACGCCAAACTTCGATCCACCACCTAGGGTGCGGAATTTACCTCCCAGAAAGGCGGCCGTGCAGGCACTCATGCAGATACCACTCTTTATACTATCGTATTCTGGCTGTGCATCCTTGACGCCCACGACGGTACTGAGCCCGTATTTTCTGATAATGCGCCCGATCTCAATACCGCTAATCAAATTGCCACCAGCCGAGTTCAACACGACTGAAGAATTATATTGAATTTCATTGCTCTTTAAGAAATTTTCGAGCCTGCTCGGCGCTTGGCGATCAATGATACCGTCGAGATATACATAGCGACCATTGCCAAGAAACAATGACATGTAGCCGTTAATCGGCCTCGATATTGTTATTGACAGCTTGTCTTCGGCGGCAACCCCGGGAAAAACTTGAAAGGCCAGCATCACCAAGGCAGCGTATAGCGATTTAAGACGGCGCAACGGTACACCTTTAGATGGGACATCCTCGCGCTGTATAATGCTCAGGTTGCGCTTCTGACCAGTGACCTTGTTGCAACAATCTTTGTCGGCTTCCTCTGCTAGGTATGCCAAATGAGCGATATCAAGCTGTTCCGCCTTGGTGAGGTTGTCAGTGAACTTCAGGGAGAGGCCGTCCAAGTTGAGAAGTCACTTCAAAAGCTCTTCGAGGGTAATCTGGAAGCCTTGCTGGGTGTAAGCTTCCTGGCGAGCGAGTACTCGACGGGCCCGGCCCATGGTGGTCGGATAGATACTCTTGGTCTCGATGAAGATGGCACGCCTGTCATCATTGAGTACAAGCGGTCAGTAAACGAGAATGTCGTAAACCAAGGGCTCTTCTATCTTGATTGGCTCTTGGACCACCGCAAAGAGTTCCAGTGGCTTGTGATGGAAAAGCTAGGCCACGAGGCGGCAAAGTCTGTCGAGTGGTCCGCCCCACGGCTACTATGCATCGCTGGTGACTTCACTCGATATGATGCTCATGCGGTCAAGCAGATTGCTCGGAACATAGCGCTTCTTCGCTATCGTCGGTTCGGTTCCGACCTGCTGATGATCGAGCTTGTACATGCTCCGAAACAGTCTAAGACTACGAATGCCAGCCAATCTGCTGCCGCGGACAGCGTGGCGTTGCCCTCAGGTCTGGCTGATAGTCCTGCGTCGGAAGACAAATACAAGTCCAGCCGCATTGCTTACCGCCTCAGCCAGTCGAGCGTCGCCCTTCAGGACATTTTCAGCGCAATCAAAGAGTACCTGATGGCTCTAGGCGATGATGTTCAGGTCAAGGAGCTAAGCTACTACGTGGCGTTCAAGCGCATCAAAAACTTCGCTTGCCTGGAAGTCTACCCGCAGACGAAGGTCGTGATCGCATTTCTAAAATTGGACCCCGCAACGGTTACGCTTGAAGACGGCTTCACACGCGATGTCACCAAAGTTGGCCATTACGGAACTGGCAATCTCGAAGTGAGCATGAGGTCCATGGATGATTTTACAAAGGCTCAGCCGCTGTTCGTGAGAAGCTATGAAGGGTCGTGATTGGTTGCCGTTGCGGTTCGAGGGAGACCACACAGCCTCCCCCGGTTATCCTCATGCCTCCTACAATCGCCTAGGAGGCCCGGTGAGCGGCTTGGCTGCTATTGAGCGGCACGCCTATCAAAGAACTCCAGGAAGCTCCCCCTGGGCTTCCCAGCGGATTTCACCGGGTCTCTTCCAGTTGGGGCCGTCCCGGTGTTCACCACAGGTGAGGCGGGAGGACTCATGAAGGTGCCCCAGCCCTTCTCGATAAGAGCATCAGCGTCCCTGGCTTGCTTGATGCGGTCATCGTACCGAGACTTGTAGAAGCCATCCGGGTCATAATCCTTGTACCTGTTCAGGATGGCTTGATTGTACCGCTGTTTCTCGTCGTATGTGCCAGTGAAATCCTTGCTGAGGTCTCGGAATAGTGAGGCTACCGCCTTGTTGTCGTACTTCGCGTTGCCCGGGAGCAGGGCTTCAAGCGCCCGGTTGGCATCCGCATCCGTCTGAACACCCTTGGCCTCCAAGAGGCGGGCATCTCTCATTCGCATTAGGTGTCCAAGGAGCCCAGCAGCGTTCCGGGTGCCTTCGTCGGAATCATTGGTGAAGTTCGCATACTCGTTGCCGATACGAGCAAGAGCCGAGAGGTTGACCTTCCCATCCATCAGCATCCGGGTGTACTTCCGGGTGCCTTCAGCGGCGTTCCAAGCCGTCTCAGCGGCGTCGTTGTTGCCCTGAATGAGCTTAATGGCCGTCTCGCTTATGGGTTTGGCATCGGGCGCGTGGATCTGTTTGACCGAGACGTTGCCGTGGCTGTCATAGGTGTACGCACGGCCTGTGTTCGGATTGATTTGGGTGGTGAGACCCTGATCCTCATTGACCTTCTGCATGGCCCTGATGGTCGTAAGGAGGGACTTCGCGCCATCCGGGTTGTCCCGGGCCATCATAGCGGCTCCGGCTCCGAGCAAGGCGTCTCCGATGTTCCAACCCTGCTGAGGCTTACCGAAGAGGGCACCAGGACCACCATCCATGAAGGCATCCCCGCCTTCCTTCGGAGGGGCCTGAGGTGTGATCGTCCCGGTAGTCTCGGGGTCGGCCGAAGCCGCCGGGGAACTGGCGACCGCTGAAGGGCTGATGGCGCCCTGCCCATCCGTGAGAAGCCGGAAGGCCTGATCCACAGCGCCCATGCGCCCAGAGTAGTTGTGGGCCGCCCTGGGGCCGTTCTGTGAGCCTGCGGGCCTCAGGGACCGGATTACGGCGTCATTGGCCTCCTGGCCGTTTCTAGCGGCTTTGAGGGCATCCCCATAAGGCTTCTCACCACCGTACTTGCCATCAAGCTCGTTGAACCAGTGGTTCGCCTGGACCGTGGGGTCATCCCAGGCCTTGCCCATGGCGGTCGCGGTGTTCTGAAGATTGCGGTAGCGGTCCCCGCGCCACTGGAAGGCGCCGAAAGCGGTCCCGTTGTCTCCAGGGGCGCCGTTGGTCCGTAGGCCGTTCTCCTGGGAGGCGTTACCGATAGAGGCTGCAATGGCGACAGGGGAGTAGCCCCGCTGTTGACCGACGGAGATGAGGGCCTGGGCGAGCGGTGTATTTAGGTTGACTGAAGAGGCTGGCAATGTGGTCTTTCCATAGGTGATCGTTCGTGGGCCAGGAAGTGGCGCACGTTCTGTTGGGTTGACTGTGCTTTGGTTTAGTTCTGAGAGGCTTCGGCCTTTGCGGCTCGCTTCTCGGCTTTAAGGCGTTTTTGTGCGGCCTTGTATTTCATTTCGTCCGCGTCAAGCATTTGCCGGATCGCAAGCATTTGGAGCCTGTGATCGAACGGACTGTGCCTGATCCGAAGCATCGCTAACTTGGCCCGGTCAGCGTAGACGCCCGATGGAAATTCCGTGCCGGGCTTGAGCGGCCTAAAATCCAAGTCAGCGTTTGCCTTGACTACCTCCCAGGCATCTACGGCCCACTCTCGGGTCATCCCAGCGGGGAGGTTCGAGGCAACATCGAGATTGGATTGAGGTCCAAGCATCTCCTCTAGTCGAGCCGCCTCTTTCTGAAAGTCTCGGTAGTTCGGTATGAATTCCTTGAGCGAGATACGGGACTTGGCCTTGGCGCGCTTCGGCTTCTTATTGGTGGTGTTTTGGGTCGTGGTCATGCGTAATTGTGAATGGGTTGTTCGTGTGTATGCCGTAGAATGGCCTGGGATGGCCCAGGAACGGCTTTGTGTTTTACGGGCAGGGCATCATCTACAATGAACTTAGAGGCCGCCTGTAGGGCCTCCTGGGCGATTGCAGCGTAGCTCTGGGCGACAAATACACCATCATGACTGGGGAGGGCCACGATGCCCAGGGACATAAGATGGTCTAAGGCTTCCAGAAGGATGTCACTTTCCAGCTTCATCAATCGATAGCCCAGCGGGACCTTGGGTGGCACAGGGGGGTCGATGATGGACACCAATGCGGGATGCTTGGCTTTCAGTGCGGCGCGGAGACTGCCTGGGGTGGCACCCGCAGGTAGGCCCTCCAGAGGTCTCCCGTACTTCCGGCCAGCCCTCCCGCCATTCAGGAGTGACGATAGGCCCTTCTTCACGGCTCCCCGGTGCTCCTGGTTTGTCTGGTCGTAGCCATCCAAGAGCCCAGTCAGGTCGTAGGGATCACCTGGGGGCCACTCCTTGCGCAGCAGTAGGTAAGCGAGCCGGGGGTGCATCGCCTCAAAGTCGAGGTCCGCAATGGGTTCACCCTGGATGCGGAGGCCGCCCCTGCGGTGCTTCGCCAGGTTCGTCCAGAACCCGCCGCTGAGCCGGCCGACTTGATCGAAGCGTGCGGCCTGGTCGTTCAGGACCACAAAGCGACGACTGAGGGTCCGGTCATTGATGGTGTCCACCAAGCCAAGGCCATCAGGGATGAACGCCAGATCCGCACCAGCGAGGAAGCTGTTTAGGCGAGACATTTCCAATCGGATGCGCTCAGTCTCAGGGGTGTCCTGGAACTCGATGTCTTTCCTGGTGGGCTCCTGGCCGGGACCGTGAACCACCTTCCGTCTGAGCATGACGAGCGGATTGCGCCTATCGATCCTGAAGCATCCCAGGTCCACGCCCAGGCCGGACACCAAGGCTGCTAATCGGCCGGTAGCCTGAATGGTGGTGAGGCCCTTGCCCCTCGCTCCGATGGCCTGAGTGAGGAAGCCTGCGGCCTCCAGGAGGTCCACGGTCTGTACGAAGGTAGCCCGGGGGATCGCGGGATTGTCGTAGGCCCTACGGCCCCCATTGTCCCGGCAGATGACCAGCGGCTTGCCCCCGGGGTGTCTGAGGAGGCTGTAGGTTAGATTGGACACAACAACATCGATGACGAAGCGGAAGGTCTGAGCGTCCTTTGCCCTGCGCTTCCTGGCCCTCTGTTCGATGAACGTTGCCTCATCAATCACCGCATCCAACACAGAGACGAGAGGTCCTGGCTTCGCCAAGCGGTACTGATTGAGCCAAAGATCCTTCTCCTTTGTGGTTATATCATCATCGTCATCCTCAGTTTCCTGGGTCATCCCTGGTCCTCATAGGTATCTTCTCATGTGTGTATCTATAACGGTCATCTCCCTCAGTGACCTGGGTCTGTAGGTGGACCCCAGGACTACCATTAGTAAATGGCATAAGGAAAACCCCAGGAGCACAGCGGCTCCCAGGGTCAGACGTGGCGTGGTCTTTTTGATCGATGCGGGATCGGCGAGAGAACGAAGGGGTTCCGGGTCCACTGCGGGGTGGCTTCAGGAGGTGGCTGCGGGTGGCCGTTTTCAGCCTGTTCTCTCTGGAGGGGGCATTTTGCGGGCCTTAAAGTGACCTAACCCACTGAGCTATATCAGGAACCTTGCCTATGAAACTGCATGGCCGACTGAGGCCTACTTAGCAGGCGTTATGTACGCAATCAGACATAGAGCTTTGGGCCACCAAACCGATCCTCGATACGGAGCATTGTTGTGCCGGGAACCGCCTGAGAAAACACCGAGGCCCAACCCGTAGCCTGTCCGTTCTCTAAAGGTGTCCCGTTGTGGACCGAAGTTACCACCAAGCCACTGAGCGAACATGAGAACCGAGCTATCGGCTGACCCGGGATTGTCCATCGAGGGGCGGGACATGGAACTGGTGGTTCTCTAAAGGGGAGGTAATTCGGGCCGTAAGTGAGCCTAACTTGCTGCCAGCGCTCGGGGATCTATCGAGCGGCATGCAAATGTGCCGGAGAGCTTGACTGCGGACATCCGAGGCCGACTGCTGGCACCACCGAAGGTCCGCTTAATGCCCGTGTTCTCTAAAGGGCCACCGTTGTGACCACCAAACCGATCCAAGCTCCTGAAGGGCCTCATGAACTCACCTATCGGCGGGAGGGCACCCGTAGATGGGCCCCAGAATGCTCTAGGAAGCCCCAGGACGGCCGTGAGCGGTCTCGGGGCATCAGATGGCCGGGAGAGGCTGAGGGGCGTCCTGGGGAGTCCTAGCGAAGCCGCCAACAGCCGCGCATCACACGGCTAGTCTTTCCACATGACCTTGATAGCCGAAGATATCGCCGAAAAACATAGAAGCCAAAGTACAATCTCTCCTGATGCGCCTTTGAAATCGAAGCCAAAACCCTTAAATTCAATTGGATTTTCGCCCTGCCGGAATAGAGCAATCACTATAAAAGATGCTAAGAATGCGAAGGGTAGCCCAATAATTGCAGCAAAATTCTTTACAACTAGATCTGACACAACACTATCATATCGATTTGCCCATAGAGCGTAGATTAAGACCGCAGCCATCAGTAAGCCTACAACTGCAATGCCCGCGTTTGTGGTTTGGCGCCAGTCCATTGGTTTGTTCTCCGTGTCCCATACAGATGACACGTGGCAGACAGAGCGGCTAGGAAATTCTAATAAGACGCCTTACGTGAGGCCGTAACTAAGTTTTCGCGGCGCGGGTTGCGGGTGCCTCAAGGCCTCCGTAGTGGCGAATCATGCGCGCCCTCGCCATTGCCCTGGTCTCTGTGTTGTTCAACCGGTCCAGCGGTGGCTCAAAGGTGTGCCGAAAGCGGGGGTACTGTGTTCTGCCCGGGCGGCGTCATGGGCTTCCGGGACTCATCGGGCAACCTTTAGATCGGCAAGGGATGTCGGGGCAACGTGATCCCGAGGATGGATGACAGCGACCGGGGCCAAGAGGTGCCCAGACGCAAGCGGGATCGAGGAGGCTTCATCAGCGAGCAGGAGTGGTGAGGCTCAAGTCTACCGTCGTTTGACGGGGCCGGGTCTCGGAGGCTCAAAACGGGGCGTGAAAGGTCTTGCCGCCTTCCAGAAGGCCACCAGAGAGAACACCACGAACCAGGAGCCGATGATTGCCATGTGCGCCCCACGCCAGAACGGGGACCAATCTCGGAGGTACTGCATCCTGTGGAGTGATGGGGTCCAGGAGGGATCCGCGTAGGTCGGGGCGGACCAAAGCATCAGCGAGCCAACGGCCAACAGAAAGAGGCCACCCCCAGCGGCCTTCAGGCGGCCCCTCATTGTCGGCGGGAAGTCATCAGGCTCCAGGAGTGCCATTGCGTGCCGTCGCGGTCAGATTGCGGCCTGGGGAGCCTCCAGCACCGCCTTTCGCATGTGCTCGTGAAGCTCCTCAAGCGTATAGCCCATTACCAGGAGAGCCATGCCGTCCCAGGTCATCTCGAAGGATCGGACATCGCGGTTGGCCGCAGGGTCGAAGGCCGTAACCTCTTGAAACATAAGGTGGTCCAGATTTGGACGGCCGGTCATGGCAAGCTTCTGGAGGAGCGTATCAACGTCCTGGAGGACATCTGCATGACGCTTCCCGGTGACCTCAGCCACGTTCCGGCTGGTGCTATGTATGTGTCTCTCTAGCGAAAATCTGTCCGTGCTTTGCCTCCCATTGATCTAGCACAGGGTATACCACCTCCTTAGCAAACTGGCAGTGTTCGATCAAAGCGGTGTGTTTTTGCTTTGGATGTCCGATCAATAATCCTATGAGGTTGAGCGAAAACTTGGTGACGTTCATGGCATTATCAGCAGAGTATATTGCTAGCCTTCGTTCAGTGGCGACGCCTAAGCGAGGATGATTTACAGGCTCTCTGGCTGTGGCTGAAGGATGGACCGCCTCATCTCTAAATGCGAAGACAACCTTTAAGTGGTCTCTTATTTCCAGGAAGCTCTTGTTTCCAATCTTGAAGGACATGCGGAGCGCCTCCGCGACTTGGGAGTATCTAGCTAGTTTCTTTTCTCTCCATTTCTTTGCAACATCGCCAGGCAGCGGGCACCGATCTACAACTGTGCCGTAGAACCCATCTATTGCAATAGCAGCGGCGCTAATGGCCTGCATGCCCTCGCGCATTTCCAGCTCCAAAGCGAGAAGTTGCTTTTCGTCTCCGCCGTCGGTCCATATAGAGTCCAGCGTCTTCCCAGCTTCTGCGCACTTTTCAGCGTGATCCACGGCAATCATCAACCATTGGGGGTACATGTCGTACCCAATGTGTAACGTCATATTATTAGAGATGGACCCGTCGTCTTCCATTGTGATAGTCAGGCCGCCGGCTGGTATCACAGGGCGAGAACCCCGCGTGATTAGCACTCCTGCCATTCTTTATGCTCCCGGCATCAAAGCGGCTTGCGGAGGTTTCGGGGCCACCTTCAGCATGTACTCATGAAGCTGCTCGAGCGAGTACCCTTCGCCGTATCCCTGGCCGACTGACCGCTCCTCCCAGCCACCGATGATGTCCTGGATTTCCTTCGGCACCTTCGCGTGTCTCAGACGGTCGCGCATGGCATGTCGGAATGAGTGAGAGGTCTTGTCGTTCTTGAGGAGCGTCTTCAGCCACTTGTTGATGGTGTTGCCCGCATAGACAGCCTTCAGTTCCCCATCCCGGAGATACCTGGGGAATAGCCACACAGAAGGGGTCATATCTCGCTTCAGAGGGGCCGCCAGGGCTCGTTGTGCTGCCCACAGGGCCTCACCTACCAGCGGAATCTTACGCTCGCTGTTGGGCGTCTTGAGCGTTCTGCCGAGCTTCGGGTGCGGCTGAATGATGATGTGAGGCACGGGGCCGTCCAGGACCACATCAGACCGCAGGAGCCCAGCGATTTCCGCAAGGCGTGCCCCAGTGTCCGCCTGGAGGGCAATGATGTGACGAGGGGTGTCGTCTTTCTTCCGGCAGGCCTCGGCCACCTTGCGAAGCTCCTCGGCCGTGTACGGAAGGCGTTCCTTGGTGTCCAAGTGCTCCTGGGCAATCTGGATGCCCTCGAAGGGGTTGTTCCGCCCGTGAACGTCGAACTCCTTGAGGCCACGGTTGAAGACGGCCACCACGGTGTTGAGATTGCGCCTCACGGTCTGGGTCTTATTGCCTCTGGAGAGCATCGCTTCCACAAGTTTATGGGCATGGTCTCTGCGGCAATCTGTCAACGGAAGGTCGCCAATGGTCATGTAGACCTGGGCAAATACCCTATCTGCGTCAGCCTTGAACTTGGGCGCTTGGCCTCGCTTGTGGAGCCTTAAGTAGATTTCCAAGGCATCACTCAGGCGGGGTTCAAGGATTGTGTCTCCCTCCTTCAGGAGTCGGACGGCCTCCCGCTCCTCAGGGGTCCAGAGGTCTTCAACATCGATGTGGTCGCGATAGGCACCGTGTCGAGCATCAGTGTAGGTCTGTCCGTACCGCCGCTCAAAGTAGCCATCCAGGGTCGCCCCCGGGTCCTCCCATATCTCAAGCTTCCGCCCCAGGTCGCCCGGGTTGAGGTTCAATGCCACCAGGAGGTGCTTGGCTGCCTCACGGACAGCTGAGGTGGTTCCGCCAGGTGCTTCTTGGCCCTTCAGTGTGGCCCAAAGGACATCATCTGCCTTCGCCAGCTTCGCAGCCGCGACCGCTGCAACCTTCGGATCACGGGTCTTGAGGCTCCTACGGATCTGAGCCTTACCCCCATGATGGGGCTGGGCGTGTTTGGGAATCCGTCGGATGTACCAAAGGACCCCATCGCCCTTGAAGTCGTGAACGTAGCGGGTCGTCACCACCAGCCAGCCGAAATCGAGGAACTTCCGAGCCACGGGTACACCCAAAGTTACACCTTGGACACCCCTTGATGGCCCTTAAGCTCCTCTCAATACGACACAAAATCAAGTTGTGGCGGTGCCGGCGGAGGGGATCGAACCCCCGACCTTCGGTTTACAAAACCGCTGCACTACCGCTGTGCTACACCGGCAGGCGCCCTGAAACCATTGAGGAAATTGGCGGTTTCGGTGCGTCAGGAGCGTCTTTGACTACGATTGTAGGCGTTTCGTCAAGGCACAGAACTCGGCACACTCCGTTCACTGCTCGTTCGCGTTGCCCTTCGAGCGAGCCCAACAGGCCGGCTCCCGAGGAAATCGGGGGTCGGCACAAGAGTCGGCACACTTTACGGCACAGGATCGAATGGCCAAGGACCCTGCGACCGTCTCCGAGCTGTTTGAGGCGAAGGAGATCACCGACCAGGAGTTGGGAGGCTTGCCGAAGACCCGACGGGCGTGAACGGGACCTGTTTGACGGCCCGGCCGCGTTCCACCTCCTCGGCGAGGAAGATGACGAGATCGTCGCCTACGCCAGGTTCCTGCCGACGACGAGGCCACACCTTCTCTCGCACCTGTACCCTGAGATCATGCAAGGCGGCTCCGCTCCGAAGGGACCGGCGATCTACGAATGGACACGCCAAGCGATCGTCGCGAGGAGACGTGAGATGCCGGATGCCGACCTATTCGCCGCGGCTGTTTCTGGTGCCATAGCGCTGGTGGTCCATGCTCTGAATCTCGACGGTTTGCTCATCGAGTTCCATCCCGCGCATATCCCGCGGCTGCTCGACACCGGCTGGGATGTCCGACCGCTCGCCCTTCCGACCTCCTACGAAGGCTCCAAGATCGTCCCGGTCTACGCCCGGGCGACCGGCCGCACCCTGAATGCTGCGCAGGCGGCCTTCGCGGCTTGGCCAAGCGCTCAGCTTCGCCTGCCGCACGGCCTCGTGGGGCGCGGGCAGCTCGAAGCCACAATTCAGTAACGTTCGGACCGCCGAGAGGAGCACGACCGATGTCACTCGCCGCGCAAAGCGTGCCGTTCTTCCGGGTGTATCGCGAGGTCACCTTGGCCCTTTACACCACTCTCGTGGAAGAGCTCTGCAGCTCGCCAGGCTTGCCGTATCAGTTCGCCACCACGCTTGAGGATATCGGGCAGGGCTTCATGAAGCTTGCCGACAGGGTCAACGGCGAACTCGAACGCCGTAGCCTCCTCGACCGCGAAGTCGAAGCCGAGCATACCGTCGAGGCCAAGATTGAAGCGTTTCTGGCCCGCACGTTCGTCACTCACCGGGATCCGTTGAGCAACATGCCAGGCGAGGCGGCGAACGCGGGGCTGGATCGGGCGCTCGTTGAGCAAGCGCTGAAGATCGCCCTCACGATGACCCACGATCTACCGGTTGTTCAGCCTAGCTGAACAGCGGATCTATCGCTTTGCCTTCTCCGTGGGATGACACGGCGCAAGGCGGGCCGACGCCACGCCGAAGGTCCTACCGCCTCAGGGCATCCGCCCGCGCTCGGATTTGCATCGGCGCTCGCTAGCGCGCTGCCGACCGAGCTTCGACCGCCACCACGATCGCCGAGCGTGCCGAGCTGCCCGGTCGTGACTGAGCCGCATAATCTATCTTTGGATGGCGATCTCCTCGCCAGGCTGCATCATCCTGCCCGAGGGGACCCGCGGTGCCGGCGAGCCGCCCGACGACCTCGAAGGCGATCGACGCGATGGTCGCGCTGGAGCCCAGGTCGAAGTCGGGCGAGGCGAGGTAGGCGGTGCCGTTGTAGGGCAGCGCGGCGGCCGGGTAGCGCGCCAGCGCCGGCCCCCAGGGCTGCTGCGGCGTGTCGCCGGGGATGAGGCTGAGGAAGTTGGTCGGGAACGGCGTGACCGACTGGCCGCTGAAGACTTCGCCGATGCCCTGGACCGGCCCCTCGGCGAGGCCGAACATGATCCAGGTCGAGTAGGTGTAGCCGGTGCCGCCGTGGCGGCCGCCACCCTTGCCGCCCGCCTTCTTGCCGCGCTGCGCGTGGGTCTGGAAGCCGTCGGACCAGATGACGTTCGGCGCGATGCGGTTGGTCCCGTAGACGACCGGGATCGGCAGCGCGCTCGAGGCGGTCTGGACCTGCAGGCCGGTGTAGTCCGGCCGGACTGTGCGCTGCTTCCCGCCGAACAGGCTCATGGCAGCCTCAGACCGGGTCGGCCTCGGCGGTCGCGCGGGCGGCCCAGAGGCTGAAGAAGCGGGGGGGCCGGCCGGGCTCGGCGAGGACGGGGTTGCGCATGATCGGCTCCTCGATCACGGCCTGGGCCGGCGAGAAGGCGTGCACCAGCGTCAGTGGCTCGGTCGCCGTGACGATGCCGCCGTGGGCGTAGGCGCGGCCGTAGCGGAACACCACGACATCCCCGGGCTGCGGGTGCTCAACTTCGGTGGCGCGCTCGAACACGAAGCCGAGGTAGCGCTCGTCGTCGCGGTGGAGGTGCCAATCCTGCGGGTAGGGGCGCGGGTCGAAAGTCGGCACGAGGCCGGCATCGACGAACACGCGCACGAGGAGCATGCCGCAATCGACGCCGACGCCGCGCAGGTCGGCGCCGGGATGGTAGGGGGGCCAAGCCAGCCTCGTGCCTCGCGCACGAGGATCCGGCGCACTCCATCTTCAGCGAGCATTCGGAGCCCTCGACGCGCTGCATCCCCGGTCATGTCATCGCGCGCTGAGCCCTACTCTCTGGCAGACGAGCCCAGCTAAGCGATCCGGATCTGACGCCGGATCCAGGCTCGGTATGTCTGCTTCGCGTGGTTTCCTGCCTGTCTTCTTGCGGTCGGCGGATGAACTGAAGCGGACACGGCGGCGGGACATGCTCACGACCGCGAGCGGACCTCGATATCTCCCGAAGGCTGGATGCTCCTGCTACGATCCCTCGATGCGCCCCACATCGCTGTCCCCATCTCCTTCGACTGCGCGGATCAAGCCTTCCGCCCTCGACCTGATCGGCCATACGCCACTGATCGCCCTCGACCGCATCCACCGTGGCCCCGGCCGCATCCTGGCGAAGGCCGAGTTCATGCAGCCCGGTGGGAGCGTCAAGGATCGGGCGGCCCGTGCCATCGTCCTTGCCGCGCGTGAGGACGGGCGTTTGGCCCCCGGTGCGCCCGTTGTGGAGATGACCAGCGGCAACATGGGAGCCGGTCTCGCGGTGGCCTGCGCTGCACTGGGACATCCCCTCGTGGTCACGATGTCCGCCGGGAACAGCCCCCAGCGTGCCCGGATGCTCGAAGCGCTCGGGGCCGAAGTTATTCTGGTGCCGCAGATCGACGGAGCAGCTGGGCAAGTCACCGGGGCGGACGTAGACGCGGCGGCTGATGCGGCGGCGCGCATCGCGGAAGATCGGGGCGGCTATTACGTCAACCAGTTCCACGCGCCGGAGTGTATGCGCGCCCACCGCGAAACGACCGGGCCGGAGATATGGGAGCAATCCTCCGGCCAGGTCGATGCCTGGGTGGCCGCTGTAGGGACCGGTGCGACTTTCCTCGGAGTGGCGGCGGCATTGAGGGAACGTAATCCCCACGTGATCTGCGCCGCCGTCGAACCGGAGGGATGTCGCCCCCTGGCGGGATTATCAGTCACAAAGCACCGCCACCTCATCCAGGGCACAAGCTACGGAAGCATCCCCCCACACTGGAATGGTGATCTGATGGACCTGTCTATTCCCGTAACCGATGAGGAGGTGGAGCGCTGGCGTAGAGGGCTCGCGACGCAGGAGGGCTTGCACGTCGGCTACTCGGCCGCTGCCAACGTAGCTGCGGCTGCTGCGCTGTTGTCGTCCGGACGCCTTCCAGCCGACGCAATCGCCGTGACCGTGCTGTGCGATACAGGCTTGAAATACTGAGGCCCACATCCCGCGCCGATCACGCCGATCCGAGGTTGCCGGACGGAGACGAATGTCCGCTTCCGGGAAGCGCCCGCGGCGGTGCGGGCGACTGACATGGGTCGAAAGCAGGCCGTCCGCTCAGGGTGGTTTTGCGACGGTCCGCTTTTGGACGGAGAAGCATCGAAGCGGACGTCGCTGCCGTGCCTGCTTCCGACGCCGGGCGGGCTCCCAAGGGACCTGCTTATAGGCATTCAGCAGCGCAGATTTCGGCGCGGTGGTTGGTGGTTTCATCGGGCGCCTGTTGTAAGATCGGAACTATGCCCGGCATCTTCGATTGGCTCAGCAACCGTAGGTCGTCCGAACAGCGTGGCCCTGCTGTCGCGGCGCACTCGGATATGGCAGCTGGGGATGCGCCCGGCGAACTCTATGCCCTTCTCTCGGCTCGGCTTGGCGACTACCCGCCCGACACGCCGCTCCATCGCGGTGATCCAAGGGGTCTGACGCCGGAGCAACGCGCCGAGAACCTAGCTCAGTTTCTCGCCCGCGACCCCAATCGGATCGCCGTCCTCGTCTCTTGGCTTGCCCGAGAAGGGCTCGACGGAGCGGCGGTGCTGAAGGGCGACGAAGCGGCGCTGGCGGAGGGTCGACGGATCGATGCGTGGCTTGCCGGCTGGGTCCCGCACCGCCCCTTCGATCTCGTTCTGGGCGATAGCGAGGTCGGTCCGCCGCGCGCCCGCTGGTTTGCGAGCGACCGCGCGGGTGCGGATCTCGTGTTCAGCTTCGTCTCCGATCTGGCACGGCTCAACGCCGCGGCCATCGCTGCAGCTGATCCGTTGTTCTCTTGGGCGGTTGTAGAGGATGCGCTCGAGGCTGCGGCCACCGCCGACCCGGTCGACAACCCCCATGGGGAGCCGAGTGACCGGCGTTACCACCTCTGTCTTGTCAGGGACACTCACGACGGCTCGATGCCGATTGTCCTCGACGTACCGCTCGCGATGCTCTGCCTGGTGCATGGGCGCATGTCGCCGCTCGGCCTACCGGTACCGGCGGAGTTCCCGATCGGGCTGCATGCGATCCGGTCGGGCGCCTATGCTTGACAGCCTTCTTCGCGAGCGATCGCAAGCTGCAAGAGCTGCTCGGGGTGGAAGGCGGCTTGTCCGCTTCCAAAGAGCAGCGGCATCGAAGCGGCCGTAATTGCCTCCTCGCCCAAAAATATTACACCAAACAGGGCGGTCGAAATTCTGTTGTCGAGATTTTCCGGGTGCGCCTATCAATCCAAATCGAAAAAACAAGTAGCTCGCCTTATCATGATTAAGGTTCAGAGCGGGCGAATGTTGGCGCTTCGATGGCCTTCAAACAGCAGAACGCGCCCGATTTTGCCAGCTCGTTCAGGGCGCACCGGTCGAGCGTGGGTGTCCGCACATCTCAAATTGATGATGTGGGCGCTAACAGCTACTGGAATAGAGCCTTTGACCGATCTTTTGCTTCGGTATTTAGCTGCCCCGATCCAGCGCACCACCCAGTGCTCTCGCCCTCGGCGCAAGGCCGGGGGCTGCTCCAACTTGACTATACGCCAAGTCAGACGTCTACCATCGCGCTTGGCTGAAGACATGAGTGTGGCCCCCGATGACTTCTGATACGAGGGTCAGTCAGTTGCGCTCTTTCCTTTGACGGACTTTGATCTTCATCAAACCACGCGAGGTCCATAGCGCGTGAACCATGTCCTCCCTATCAGGCGTCGCCTATCAGCCTGTTCAGTGGGGCGGTGGGGCCCACGTACCCCGAGACTGGGAGGCGCGCCGGCTGGATGAGGCGGGCAGCAACCAGACCGCCAAGCGATCGAACGGCTGCTTACAGGCAACGCGCCAGCTGCCATGAATGGAGAGGTTGGGTCGGTAGCTGGCCGTCCGCTCGGGGTGGAAAGCTTCCGGTCTGCTCATCGATTGGCAGCCCGGGAAGCTGCCGTCGCCCCAGCCATGGTCGTGTTCGGAAGGGGCTCAGGCTTTCGCGACGACGGGAAGCCGGAAGGGCGCTCCGAGTCGATTAAATGCGTTCATCGCCGCGATGGCGATCGTGAGGTCCACGAGATCCTTTGCCGTGAAAGCCGCGCTCGCGGCCGCATAGGCTTCGTCGGAAGCGTGCGTCTCGCTGACCAGTGTGACTTCCTCCGCCCACGCGAGCGCAGCTCGGTATTGGTCGGAGAACAGGTGGGGCACCTCGGCCCAGACTGGAACCAGGGCGACCTTCTCGAACGGCATCGTCTTGAGGAGATCACGGGAATGTAGGTCGATGCAATGCGCGCAGCCATTGATCTGCGACACGCGCAAGAAGACGAGGTGGATCAGTTCGTGGGGAAGGTCGGTGCCCGTGGTGATGTAGTGGTGGATGCCGAAGAACGCCCTCGCGCCCTCCGGCGCCACCTCAGTCCAGACTAGCCGCTTGTTCTGACTCATGACGGATCCCGGTGCTCGGAACGCCGGAGATCGACGTTCGAAGCTACGACGAGCTGGCCCGCAAAGATGTGACATGCCACGCCACATTCCTGCTCGACAGGCGGACACGTGGCTCGTTCACGCTCGGACGTCCGCTTCGAAGCAGTCTCTCCGAGGCATCCGCCGACCGGATTGGGTCGACCGCGGAAAGTCCCTTTGCGAGGGATCGGTCAACCTCCGCATCCCGCCCTCAGCGACATCTCCGCAGCCGCCGCTCCGAGGATTTTGAAAGCGGCCACTTCGAGGCCCGCTCAGCGGGGCTATCGCGCGTGAGGGATCGTCACGGCTAGGCAGTTTGGGTTAAAGCAGCATCCGGTTGGGCGTCCGATAGAAGGCGCCTGGGAGTTTGTAGGGAGCCAACTTGGCCGACGATGCCACGCTGCGCCGACTGCTCGCTGGTATCGCCCGGGGAGAGGCAAATCGGCTGGCCGAACTCTACGATCTCACGAGCCCGAAACTTTACGGCCTGATCCTGCGTATCCAGCGTGACCGTGGCTTGGCCGAGGACGTGCTTCAGGACGTCTACATGCGCATCTGGCAGGCCGCGGGCAGCTACAAGCCCGAGGCCGGGCCGCCGCTGCCGTGGCTCTGCACCGTCGCCCGCAATCGCGCCATCGACAGCGTACGGCGGAAGGTCGAGCATCAGGGCCCGGAATTGGATACCGGCGAGGATTGGGTGGCGCGGCTGATCGATCCGCACGATGGGGCGGCAGATTTCATGGACCGGAGCGCCCTCCTGGCCTGCCTCGGCCGTCTCGACCCCAAGCACCGGGACTGCGTCGTGCTGGCCTATTGCGAAGGGCAATCTCGGGAGGATTTGGCGCGGCACTTCGACCGGCCGGTCAACACCATCAAGACTTGGCTGCACCGGTCACTCGCAGGCCTCAAGTCCTGCCTGGAGGCTGTCTCGTGAGCGGCAGCGGCCAGCCCGGCATGGACCCGACGTCCGAGCATGACATGCGCGCGGCCGAGTACGCCCTCGGGACACTCGACGCGCGGGAGCGGGCGGCGCTGGAGCGCGAGGCGAGCCAAGACCCCGGCACGGCCAGCCGCATCCGCGAGTGGGAGCGGCGCCTGGCGCCGCTGATGGAGGCCGTGCCGCCCGTGGCGCCGCCGCCGCGGGTCCGCGAAGCGCTGCTGCGCGCGCTGCCAGACGCGACCGACGTAGCGCGAGGTGAGCTTCGCCACCTGCGGCGGCAGGTGAGGCGCTGGCGGATCGCCGCGGCAGGGTCAGGCCTGCTCGCCGCGGGCCTCGCGCTGTTCGTGGCCGTCGGGCCGTCACGAACCCCGGCGGGAGGGCGCTATCTGGCTGTCGTGCAGGGAGGCGGGGCGCTGCCGGCGCTGATCGTGCGTGTCGACACGCAGACCGGCCTCGCAGAAGTCAGGCCCGTCGGTGCCGACGCGCCCGCCGGGCGGAGTCTGGAATTGTGGTACGTCGGCGCAGGAGGGGCAAAGCCACTCGGCCTCGTCGGAGCGGCGCCAAGTCAGGTGAGGCTACCGCAGGACACCGCACCGGACGGGGTAATCGCGGTCTCGGTCGAGCCGCCCGGAGGCTCACCGAGCGGCCAACCCACGGGTCCGGTGATCTACACCGGCAAGCTCATCGCCGAATGACCGGGCGCGGCGGGCACGCCTGCCGGCGCTCGCGTGATCTGAAAGGCCACGCGCTGTCGAGGCCCGCAGCCCTCACGGGCCGCGGGCACTGCGCGTTACGGCATCAGCACGGCGTTGATGACGTGGATGACGCCGTTCGACTGCATGACGTTCGGGATGGTCACCGTCGCGGTGTTGCCCTTCTGGTCGGTGACGAGAACCTTCTTGCCCTGCACCTCGACGGCGAGTGGTTCGCCCTCGACGGTGGTCAGCACGCCCTGTCCACCCCCCTTCTTGGCCAGCGCCATCAGGTCCTTGGCGGTGTAGACACCCGGGACCACGTGGTAGGTCAGGATCTTCGTCAGCGTCGCCTTGTTCTGCGGCTGCACGAGGCTTTCCACCGTGCCCGGCGGCAGCTTGGCGAAGGCGGCGTTGGTCGGCGCGAACACCGTGAACGGGCCCGGGCCGTTCAGCGTATCGACGAGGCCCGCGGCCTTCACGGCAGCGACGAGGGTGGTGTGATCCTTCGAATTGACCGCGTTCTCGACGATGGTCTTCTGGGCGTACATCGGCGCGCCGCCGACCATCGGGTTCTTGGCGTAGGCCGCGCCGCTGGCTCCGAGGCTGAGCGCGAGGGTCAGGGCGAGCGCCTGGGCCGTGCGGCGGCCGGTGTTCTGAGTGAGCATCGTGTTTCCTTCAGTCCGAACCCCGATGAACGGGGCAGCGTGGGCCCTTACGAGGCCATCGGAGAGAAAGTTTCGCGGGATGAATGCAAACGGCCGGGAGGCGATCGCCTCTGCTCCCATCCCGTCTGAACGAACCTGAAATCGCCACAGACGGCGATTTTCAGCATCCAGGGTGACGATGGTGGCGCCGGAGCCGGGCCGGAACGCCTGCGTCAGGAGCCCGTCGAAGGACAGGGCCGAGGTCGAGCGGTCGACGGTTCCGAGCGCCGCGGCGGTCTGGGTGCCCGCGGCCGTGGCGGTGATCAGGACCGAGGTGATCGTGGTGATGGCGCCCAGCACCTCGGCGCCGGCCGGGCCCCAGAACCACGCGTAGCCGAGCGCGCCGGGCACCGGGTCGACCGAGGCCGCGATCGACCCGGTGGCGCCGGTGGTCGCGACCGTGGCGGCGGCCGAGCGGGCCGCAGCGCCGCCGCCGAACACGTCGGTCGAGCCGTCCGCGTTGGTCCGGGTGATGGTCGACTGGATGCCGTCGGCGACGGTGCCGTTGATCACGCCGTCGAGCGCCAGCGCCACGGCGATCACCGACCAGGTCTGGGCGGCGAGCGCGCCGCCGGTGGCCGCGCCGGACAGAGTCGGGGTCGGCGTGGTGCCGAGCGCGAGCGAGGTGTTGCCGCCGAGCAGCATCGCCTCCTCGCCGAGCATCAGGCTCTGGAGCCCGGTACGGGCGGCGATGGCGCGCACGTCGTCGAAGCCCTGCGCGGCGTACTGGGCCTCGAACTCGACGTTCGACTCGATGCCGATGCCCTTGTAGCTGGCGGTGTAGTCGGCGGTAGCGACGACCTGCACGCCGCCGCGGTTGCCGCCGAGACGTCGATGCGCATCCCGGAGACGTTGATGCCGGTGATCGCCCGCCACGCGGCCTGGATGCCGCCCTTGCCCGAGACGCGCGGGATCGCGTTTCGCAGGGGCGTGAGCACCGGGTAGAGCGACTTCGCGCCGAGTTCGAGGTCGTAGCAGGTCAGGCCGGAGGTGGGCGAGCTGGCCGGCGCGAAGGTCGACTTCTGCAGATCGATCCCGAGCTGCGCCAGGATCGGGTCGGTGAGCGGCTTGGCCTGCGCCTCCTTGAGGAGGGCGAGGACGTCGACGTGCTGGGTCATGGGGCGTGATCCTGTGCGGATGCACGGCCGCGCCGGCGCTGACCCGTCCCCGGGGCGCGGGACATCGGACGTAGAGGGGGCATGGGCCCTGCGGCCCGTCGGGGGACGCGCGCGATCCGTCCCCGGACCGACGGCGCGTCGAGAGTGGTCGATGTGCGGTGTGTCGGACGGTACGCGTCAGACTGACGGTTTCGACACCGACGGTCTGCCTGGGTGGAATTCTGCCGGTCCCCTTTCGGGCGGCCGTGTCTATCGACGGATCGCAACTCCGTGATCATGCGAGCGATACGCACATGGTTGCAGCATATTATATACAATACGCGTCCGGACCTTCATTCCTCGCCACCGGGTGGTGTCGGGGGCGCCTAGGCCTCAAATGCAACCGCTTTTTTCGACAGAAAAGATCCACCCTCGGAACGCGTTCCGCCAGTGGCGCGAAATGGTCTGTGAACAGCTGGTCCCGGTGGAGTTGAAGACCGTCGACGAGGCCCCGTTCAAGGGCAGCATAGCCGCAACGAATATCGGCGCCGTGCCGATTTCACACTTCGCACACACGGCCATGCGCAGCGAAACGACGGCCGACGCGGCCCGGCGCGACGACCGGTCCGATCGGGCCTACGCGGTCCTGATGCTCTCCGGCCGGGCTATCGCCCGACAGGGCGACCAGGAGGCGGAATGTCGGATGGGCGACCTTTTCGTCCTCGACGCACGCCCGGCCGTCGTCCAGACGGAGACGAGCAGTACCCTGATCCTGGATCTGCCGCGCGATCGTCTGGAAACCGCACTGGGCCCGTCCCGGCTGTTCAGCGCCCTCAGGGTCGGCGCGGACCACGCCTCCACGACCTTGGCGCGGACGTACATCCAGGATTTGGTTGCGGTCGCCGATCGGCTCGGCCCCGACGCGGCCGCCCGCTTGGCGTCGATCGGGATCGACCTAATCGTAGCCAGCCTCGCCGAACGGATGGCGCAGGAGGTACCGCGTTCCATACACGGCAACGTCACGGTCCAGCGTGCCAAGGCCTATGTTGAGACCCATCTGGGCGATCCGAGTTTGGATCCACCACAGCTCGCCGCCGCAATGGGGCTGTCGCTACGCCGGCTGCAGGAGCTGTTCCACGAGCGCGGCCGGCACATCTCCGACTACATCTGGGAACGCCGCTTGGAGGTGGCAGCCAAGCGCCTGACCGACCCGGCCTGTGCACACCTGTCCGTCGGCATGCTGGCCTACGCCTGTGGCTTCAGCAGCCAGGCGCATTTCGCCCGCCGCTTCAAGGATCGCTACGACGTGAGCCCCCGTGAATACCGGCAGGCGCACACGCAGGACCTGCGGTCGGTTGCGACCGCTCTCGGGCTGTCGCCCTAGCGGCTGAGTGACGGAAGCGGGTCGCTATCGGACTGTCTGCTCGGTGTGGAAGGGAGATCGGCCGCTTCGGAGCTGCGGATACATCGGAGCAGACATGGCCGGTGAAGCCGCTCAGGCCGCTCGATGCAGGGACGAGGGTTCGCTCTCAGGCGTTTGCTGAAACGCTGTAAAAGTGAGGGCATGAAATACATCCACTCCCACCTCTGGCCAGGGGTGCCGTTGGCCCTCGTTTCGGCCGTCTTGTTCGGTGCCTCCGCTCCGTTCGCGAAGCTTCTGCTCGGCACCGTCTCGCCGCAACTGCTTGCTGGGCTTCTCTACCTCGGCGCGGGCATCGGCCTGGCAATCGTGCATGTCAGCCGAGCTACCTTTGGCGTTCCAGCCCAGGAAGCTCCGCTCCGCCGGCATGATCTGCCGTGGCTGGCAGCAGTCGTGCTGTTCGGTGGGTTGGCCGGGCCGCTTCTGCTGATGCTGGGTCTGTCGCACACCTCTGCCGCGTCTGGCTCGCTGTTGCTCAACCTCGAAGGCTTGGCGACTATGCTCATCGCGTGGGTGGTGTTCCGGGAGAACGTTGATCGCCGTCTGATACTGGGTGCGTTCGCCATCCTCGTGGGCGCGGTCGTGTTGTCGTGGAACGGTGAGGGTGTGCGCCTCGATGCGGGCGCGGCGTTGATCGCCGCCGCCTGTCTGGCCTGGGGCATCGACAACAACCTGACCCGCAAGCTCTCCTCGTCCGATCCGGTTGTCACGGCCACGATTAAGGGGGTGGTTGCGGGCAGCGTCAACGTGGCTCTGGCGCTGATGTTGGGCGCGGCAATGCCATCCTTGGCAATGATCGGCGCAGCGGCGGTGGTCGGCTTCCTCGGTGTCGGGGTGAGCCTCGTCCTATTCATGCTGGCCTTGCGCCACCTCGGTGCAGCGCGCACTGGGGCCTACTTCTCACTTGCGCCTTTCATCGGCGCGGTGATTGCCGTCGGGCTGCTAGGCGAGCCGGTGACGGTGCAGCTCGTCGTGGCCGGCGCGCTGATGGGTATGGGTCTGTGGCTGCACCTCGCAGAGCGCCACGAGCACGCGCACCTCCATGAGACGATGGAGCACGAGCATGCCCACGTCCACGATGAGCACCACCAGCATCATCACGATGGGCCGGTGACGGAGCCACACTCCCATTGGCACCGCCATGAGCCGCTACGGCACACCCATCCTCACTACCCCGACCTCCACCATCAGCACGGTCATGTTTGATGGGGCTGGAAGCGGCTGCTTTCGAGATGCGGCGATAGCCGCCGCCGTGGCTGGGTCGGGTCGCGATCGGTCGCAAGTGATCGTACGCAGGCACCGGATCTGAGCGCCTCAGCGGGCGAGCGCGAGCTGCTGCGGGTTCTGGTGCGAGACCTTGATCAGCCGATCCGCGCGCGCCTCCGGGCTCATCTTGGCTGGGTGGTCGCGGATCGCGTCCACGGACGGAATGTCAGATGAACCGGAATCACCCGCGCTGCCCTTCGTGACCGCGCGGCCCACGAGATGGCGCGGCACGGGCTGATCTCCCATCATCTCCGCGAGTGCCGCGATCTGCGGCAGCACCTCGTCGGTCAGCGTCTTCTGCAGTGCGTCGCGCTGGCCGGTCATCTTGGCGAGTTCGACCCGAACCGCTTCGACCGCATCGCTGCCCTTGGTCGGGTCGGCGCCGGCACCCCTCTCGGCCGACTCACAGGTTGCCCCGAGGTCCCAGGCGTCGTCATGCATGCGCTGGATCCGCTCCTGGTCCGCCCGGCTGTTACGCGCCCCGATCTTGGCGAGCGCCCGTCCGGCGGGGCTATCGGGCGCGACCGCCTTCACCAGCGCATCGTAGGCGGCGTCCGAGAGCGGGCCAGCGGCCAGCGCCATCGCGGCGTCGGTCGGCGCATCGTCCATCAGGTCCGCGATCTCAGCCGCCACCAGGGCCTGCAGGAGGGGCACGCCCTGCGTGGCCCCGGCCTCCATCTGCCGGGGCAGGGACGCGTCGCCGTCGGCGTAAACCACGTCGAGCACCGCCGACCCGCGTCGCGCGAACTCGGTGTACCCGTCGCGCCGGCTCGTCAGCCCCGCCCGCACCTGCACCGGAACGTCAGGCGCCGGCGAGCCTTGGGGGATCGCGCGATCGGGGGAGGCCGCGAAGCGGGGGAACCAGGGACCTGCATGCGGCTTGGCTCGGCATGCCCGGAAAGACGCCCGCCAAGAAGAAGCCGCCGAAGGTCGTGGTCGACGGGAAGCCGCCCCGCAAAGTGGGGCTGCCGACGCAACTGGCCGCGATCCAGACCCGGTACCGCAGCGCGCTGCTCGACGCGGCCGACCTGCCCTACGCCGAGCAGGGCGACCGCATCCGGTCCGCGTTGGCGACGCTCCTTGCCGAGAAGGCCGCTCTCGGCGTGACGGACGGCGAGGACGCTGCGGAAGGGGAGTAGGCCTACCGCCCCATGCCGCGCGCGGGGGAAGCCCGGGCCGTCGGAATCCGGGCCCGGTCAGCGCGTCGGCGCAGGCGTCGCCCCGGCTCCCCAGCCTAGGGGCGGGATCCGGATCGGGAGCGCTCGCACAGCGATGTGTCTCGGGAACGGTGCGGAAGAGTCCGCGCATTGGGGGAGGGCGGCCTGGTCCCGCTCGCCCCGCCGCCGCGCGATGATCTCGGTCGGGCGGCCCCGCTCGTGGAAGGCTCGACGGCCCGCGGCAGGTCGCCCGCATTGGCTAACGCACGAAGCTGGATCGCGCGGTTCGGCCGGCCGACGTGAAGACGGCCGAGGCCGCCCGATGCCCGGCCGCCGCTACATCGACGGCCGCGCCGGCTCGTCGAGCACCACCCCGAGATTGCCTGCCGAGCGCCAGACCACGCGCGCGCTGATGCGCTCCTCGGTCTGCGGGATCTCGAGCATGAAGGTCTCGGGAAGACCGAAGACGCTGTTCACGCGGAGCTGCGCTCCGCCCGGCGATCGATCCAGGACCCTGCAGCCCACTGGCCGGCCGAAATTCGGCACGATGCGCCCGGTCAGATCCGTCTCGGCTCTCGGGCGGGCGCGTCTCTCGATGGGCATTTCAGGGCACTCAACTCTCTAATCCGCCCCAGATTATCGCCCCTGTCTCTGCTGAAAGTCTTGAATCGCACATTTGGCGACGGGTCGCACTTCACGCGTGCCGCGGCCTGCCTTCCGGGGCCTCCCCGCGCGAGCGGCGAAGGGACGGCATGGGCGCGCTCATGGTCGTGCTACCAGCGACCCGCTGTCGGCTCATCCAGGGCAGGCTTGTCGTCCGGAACGAGGTGCCGCAGGGGGGCATCGGACCAGTTCTGGCCCGGCTGCGGCATAGCCCAAGCCAGGGCCGCGATGGCGGCAAGGCTGAAGCCGGCACAGAGCAGCGCCGCCGCGATATGACGGCCCGGCGCGTGCTGACGCCACGCGCGTTCCACCAGCACGTAACCGGCGCTCCAGGTCAGAACGACCAGCAGCGGGAAGAGGCCGAGCAGCATCGAATTCATCGGCGGCCCCTCCTAGCGACTGGCGATCTGGGCGACGATGCCGAAATCGAGCCCGTCCGGCCTCGGCTGTGCGTGCTCAGTTTCGCCGCGGGGGTCTGCATCGATCGCGGATGCTTGGCGCGCGGGCGAGCTTTCCCACGCCTTCACGGTGCTCGCTGTCCCGAGGAAGGCGAGCCCGAGGCAGCCGACCCCGAGGAGCCTCATGCCGCGACGAGGCTTCTGATCCGCGCGTTCATGAGCCAGAACGTCGTGCACGGCGGCACGCCTGGCGGCACAGTCATTGAGCATGATGTCCTCCGTCCTCCGCGAGATATCGCGGGCTTGGACTGAGGGATAAGAGTCGCGATTTACGGGGCGATGTCGTGTTTGTTGCGGACGAAATCTTGGCTACTCGAGTTCCACACCGTCACGGTCCGTCGCGCGAGCGGTCTCGAGCGGGGGAGCGGCGTGGCGGCCCGAGCTCGGCGCGCCCGTCCAGCGTGTGGAGGTGATCGGGCCGAGGCTGCGCAGCCTCGCGCCAGAAGAAGTCGGCCTGGTCGCGATCGAGGCACCCATCCGGCGCGCCCGCGCGCTCGGATGTCTCGGTCGCGACCCGCGCGATGGCGGCCCGATCGCTCAGGACGACGTCGCGCGGGCCGCGCGCGAGGTCGTCCGGGTGAGACAGGTCGCGCAGCACGTCGGCCGGGACCCGGCACGGAACGACGCGGCCGCCGAGCGATCCGAGGCGGACGTGATCGAGCGTCTCCGGATCGATGGGAGACACGCGCCTCGCGGCTGCGGGACCGACGCAGCCTGACCGAGGGCGGTTCAGACGGTGATGTCCACCACGCGCTCCTGCAAAGCGGGCAGCTCGCGGCCGTCCGCCGGCGCTCGGGAGTCGGTGGACGCCGGCACCGGCATCGTGACGGTATGCAGCCCCGCCCTGTGCGCGATGGCGGCTTCGGCACGCGCCGACTGGATCATCTCCGTCGCCTTCACGGGGCCGACGGCGTTGATCGAGGTGGTGATGGTCATGGCTCCGACCTCCTCACCGAGGATCAGAGCACACGATCCGTGATCGAACGATTTCGGCGATCCATTCAACTCGACGCATCGCCGCCGGCCCGCGTCGCGCGGACCTCATCCCTCCGCCCTGTCGCCCTGACCCTGCTTGGCCCCGCCATTCGGGTCCGTGCTGTCCTCGCCACTCGCGGAGCCGCTCCCGTGACCCTGCGGGGTGAGGCGCGGGCGATCAGGGGTGAGATCCTCGGGCTTCGTGCCTTTCGCTTCGTCGGGCATGGGCGTCCTCCTTCCCGGCGAACCCCAGGCGCGACCGAAAGTTTCGGCGGCAGGCCTGGGTCCGGCTGTCCGGCCGTGCCGTGCGCGTCGGCGAGCACAGCGTCAGCCCGGGTTCGCGCTCGGGCCGGACCGCGCCCTCCAGGGTCACGCCGACACGCCGCCGGCCGTCGGCTGCAGGACATCGCGCGAGGCGCCGCCCGGGCGGAGCGCCATCAGCCCTATGCTGGCCGATACGACCGCGAGCATGAGCAGCAGGAGCAGGGCTTCTCGCAGCTCGGGCCCGTGCCCCTCGGTGTGACGGAGCGCGAACGCGCCGGCGGCGAGAACCGCGATCAGCGCGACCGGGACGACGAGTATCACGGGCATCGGGCGCTCCTGGCGAGCACACAACGTTCGCTCAAACCAGAAGTTGCTGCGCGGGGCGCCTGCCGAGGCTCGAGCTGTGCGCTCCGGCGGGTCCGGCCTCAGTGGCCCGAGCGGCGGATCAGGCTCTTGAGGCGCTGGTCGGCGGTGTCGAGGCGATCGGCGATCCCCCGCCGGATGCACTTGCCGACGGAATCGCCGGCGTAGAACCCGACCGTCTGGTCCTGGTTGCGGCAGGACTGGACCGGCGGCCACGCCACCACCCCCGCCACGACCAGAAGCACGACGAGGCTGTCGACGACGAGCCAGCCCTTCCAGCCGAGCCGGAAGCCGCGCCGCCGCTCGGGCGCCCGGCTCCGGCGCTGGGGGCGGTTCGCGCCGTCCGGGCCGACCCGCGCCATGCGGGCGCGGAACTGGGCCTCCTCGACGGCGTCGGAGGCGCGGGTTGACGAGGCCGGCAGGAGCGGGCGGGTGGACATGGCGGCCTCACGGAGGTCGGTTCGGGGCGGATCGGGGGCGCGGCGCGGAAGGGTCTGCGGCGGTCGCTCAGTTGATGAGCCGCTTCAGGAGCGCGAGGTTGTCCTGGATCGACAGGACGTTGCCGAGCATCTCGGTGCGGGCGCAGGCCCCGGCCCCGACGAGCCCCAGCCAGCCCGCCGCCGGACGGGCGCTGCAATCCGCGAAGCTGCCGTACAGGAACAGCCCGGCCGGCACCGCGAGGAGGGCGAGCTTCGTCAGCGAGAAGAACCGCCCGAGGCCCCCGCGCGGACGCCGGGCGTCGCGGTCGTCGTCCCAGTCCCGGTCGTCCGGCTCCCAGCCGTAGCGGTCCGCCCGATACGCCGCCGCGTCGATGTCCCGGTCCCGGCGATACATGGCGTTCCGTGCTCGGTCTGATCCAGTCGGACCGAAGGTGCCACGCTTTCGTGAAGCTCAACCTAAGAGCAATGTTTAAGTTCTTCCGAACCGGTCCCGCCCAGGTCAGGCGGCGAGCGCCCGCTTCACGGTGGCGCGGAGATCCGCCAGGGAGAAGGGCTTGGTCAGCACGTCGGTGACGATGGCGTCGAGCCCGCGCGCGCGCTCGCGCTGGTCGGCGAAGCCGGTCATCAGCAGGATGGTCAGGTCGGGGAAGTCGCGCTTGGCGGCGAGGGCCAGCGCGATGCCGTCCATGAGCGGCATGCGGATGTCGGTGAGCATCAGATCGAAGCCGCCGTCGGCCTCGTTGAGGCGGTCGAGTCCGTCGCTGCCGTCGTTGGCCGTGACGACCGCGTGCCCGTCGATCTCGAGCCCCCGCTTGAGGAAGCCCCGGACGGTCTCTTCGTCATCCACCAGGAGGATGCGCGCCATGTGGTCCCGTAACCGTCCCCGAAATCCGCGCGCGACCCGTCGCGACGGCGCGCGCGCCCAAACGCCGACAGACACAGACGAATTCCCCGTCTGTCAAGTCGTCGCAGGCCGAATTGTCCCTCGGGTCGCGGCGCGCGGCGAAAATGCCGCGCTGCGGGAGCGGTCAAGCGTCGAACAGGTCCGGGTCGCCGTCGCCGTAATCGACCACGCCCACGAAGGGCAGCTGGCGGAAGGCGTGGGCAGCGTCCATCCCGTAGCCGACGACGAACACGTCGGGACAGGTGAAGCCGACGAAATCCGCGTCGATCGTCACGGCGCGCTTGCCGGGCTTCTCCAGCAGCACCGCGGTGAGGACCCGCCGGGCGCCGCGGGCCATCAGCAGGTCCTTGGCGAAGACGACGGTCCGGCCCGATTCCAGGATGTCGTCCACGAGCAGCACGTCCCGCCCGCGCACCTCGCTCTGCACGTCGCGCAGGATCTCGACCTGCCCGCTGGAGACGGTCCCGGTGCGGTAGCTCGACAGGTGCACGAACTCGACCTGCGGGGCGAGCCCGACCCGGTGCAGCGACCGGAGCAGGTCGGCCGCGAACATGAAGCTGCCCTTGAGCACTGCCACGACGAGGAGGTTCTCGGGCCGCGCGGCGAGGATCTCCCGGGCGAGCTCGTCGTTGCGCTTGGCGATGGCCGCCTCGTCGAACAGGGTCCGGACGCGCCGTTCAGGGATGCTCATCTCTCGTGTCCCGAAGCCCGTTGGCGCGGCGGGATCCGACGCCGCGCTCGAAGACGGTCTTAGCGTCCCGGGCGCGCGCGGGGAACTCCGGATCCGCTAGGCCGGTCCCGCGCCGTTGCGGCAGGCGGCCGAGAGCCGCCGTCGACGCGGCTCAGGCTTCGGCCGCCTGCCGGAACGGGCGGAGCAGGCGGGTGAGCCCGCGCCGGCGCGCCGGCCGGGCCGGACGCCGCGCCCCGGCCAAGTCCACCTCTGGCCCCGGCTGCGCTTCGATCCCGTCCGCCTCGTCCCCGTCGTCGGGCTCGACGTGACGGACCTCCTCCAGGACATCCGTCACGATGCGCGGGATGGGCCGCGCGTGCTCCTCCAGGAGCAGCGAGGCGGTCCAGAGGCGGCTCGCATTCGCGAGGGGCAGCTTTCCCTGCGTCAGACGCTCCATCAGCATCCGGTCCGCGAGCGAGGCCGCGAGGGCGCTCACGATCTCGAGCTGATCCTGCTGTGTCGTGCTCTTCATGGCAGTCTTCACGCTAACGATAATAGTCTTCTCCCAGCCATGACTGTATGCGAGCAAATTTGGCGATTCTATAACATGCGCGGGCGCTGGAGCGGCCGCCTGTGTACAGGCCGGCTTCCGCGCGAGGACCGGTCCGGTCGACTCCGATCGGGTCGGGGTCCGGGCCGGCCCAGATCCGGCGCGGCGCCGTCCGCACACAAGCAAAAGGGGCTGGCGATCCGCCAACCCCTCGCGCTGTCGAGCTGAATGGATGGTACCACCGCCCCGGCTCGAACGGGGGACCCCCAGATCCACAATCTGGTGCTCTAACCAACTGAGCTACGGCGGCACTGGCGCGGGGTGTATCGTGGGCCGCGGCAGTTTTCAAGGCGATGTGTGCACGGGATTTCGACTTCGTGGATAGCGCCGTCCGGGTCCCCCGCGCCGGGACCGGCCGCGCCCCCGCGACACCGCCCGTTTGCAACGGGATCGGACCCGGCTGTAACTGCGACGGCGGGGTCGACGCGGCGGCGGCGCCGATCGGACGGACCGGAGGCGAGGGGCGGACCGTGAGCGCGCGACAGCCAGCGGCCGCCGCCGGCGGGAACAGGGCGCCCGGCAACGGATCGGCCGACGTGCCGGCCCGATCGGCCGCCGGGCCGGGCCGGCGGCCGCGCCGGCGCTGGGCGGGGGCTGGCCTCGTCCAGGCCCCCGGACGGCTCCGCAGCCTTGTCCGCCGGAGCGAGGGCGGCCTCGTCGCCCTCGCGACCCTGGTGGGCTGCGTCGCCGGCGTGGCGGTCTCGGCCATGACCTGGATCACCCAGACCCTGCGCGAGCTGCTCTACCAGCTGCCCGCGGGCGCGCGCCTCAGCGCCGTCGACGCCGTGTCGCCGGCGCTCCTGCTCGTGGGCCCGTGCCTCGGCGGCGCCGTCCTCGGCCTGCTGATCGTCGCCGCCAACTACGTCCGCGGCCCGCGCAGGCGCCCGGCCATCGATCCCATCGAGGCCAACGCCCTGCACGGCGGCCGCATGTCCCTGCGCGACAGCCTCTACCTCGCCCTCCAGAACGTCATCTCGAACGGGTCCGGCGCCTCGGTGGGCCTCGAAGCCGGCTACACACAGATTGCCTCCGGCCTCGCCTCGCGGCTGGGCATCGCCTTCGAGGTGCGGCGCAGCGACCTGCGCACCCTGGTGGGCTGCGGCGCGGCCGGGGCGATCGCGGCCGGCTTCGGGGCGCCGCTCGCCGGCGCGTTCTACGCCTTCGAGCTGATCATCGGCACCTACTCGATCGCCACGCTGACGCCCGTGGTCGTCGCGGCGCTCTGCGGCAACCTGATCTCGCGCGCCCTGATCGAGGCGCAGCCGCTCGTCGATCTCGGCGACATGCAGGCGGTCACGACCTCGCACGTCACCAGCCTGGAGATCCTGCCGAGCCTCGCCCTCGGGCTGTTCTGCGCGGGCCTCGGCATCCTGATCATGCGCGGCGTCACCCTGGTCGAGCGCCTCGTCCAGGCGTCCGGTGTGCCGCGGGTGGCGGCGCCCGCCTTCGGCGGCCTGTGCGTCGGCGCGCTGGCGCTGCTGGCGACGCCGCAGGTGCTGTCGGGCGGCCACGGCGCCCTGCACATGCACTTCGCCGCCGAGGGGCAGGGGCACGGCATCGCGGTCCTGGCCGCGCTGTTCGCCGCCAAGGCCACGGCCTCGGCGATCTCGATCGGCTCGGGCTTCCGCGGCGGCCTGTTCTTCGCGTCCCTGTTCCTCGGGGCCATCGCCGGCAAGCTGTTCGCCGCCCTCGCCCCGGTGCTGGTGCCGCCGCTGGCGGATTTCGGCCTGACGCCGCTCGCCTACGCGGTGATCGGCATGAGCGCCCTCGCGGTGGCGGTCATCGGCGGCCCGCTCACCATGACGTTCCTGGCGCTGGAGGTCACCGGCAGCCTGCCGATCACCGGCGTCGTCCTGGCGGCGGTGATCGCGTCCTCCCTCACCGTGCGCAAGACCTTCGGCTACTCCTTCGCCACCTGGCGCTTCCACCTGCGCGGCGAGAGCATCCGCAGCCCCCACGACGTCGGCTGGATCCGCTCGCTGACCGTCGGCCGGCTGATGCGCCGCAATCCCGGCACCGTGGCGCTGGACACGCCGCTGCCCACCTTCCTGCGCGCCCATCCCCTCGGCTCGCCCTCCCGGGTGATCGCCGTGGACGGGGGCGGGCGCTACGCCGGCATCCTGAACGTGCCCGAGGCGCACGCGGCCGCCCGGGATGCCGGCGCCGACGCGCAGCCGGTCCTCGCCGACCTGCTCCTGCACGCGGACGATTTCCTCACGCCGGGCATGAACGCCAAGGACGCCGCCGCCGCCTTCGACAGGACCGAGAGCGAGGCGCTCGCGGTCGTCGAGAGCGCCGAGAGCCGGAAGGTGCTGGGCCTGCTCACCGAGAGCCACACGCTCAAGCGCTACAGCGAGGAGCTCGACCGCCAGCGCCGGGCGATGGCGGGTGAAACCGACTGATTGTCAGGCCGTGGTGTTGACCCGGTGCCGGCGCGGACCAATCACCTGACGCCGGCGACCCGGGCTCCGCACGGGGCCGCCCTCGAGACGCGTGGAGGATTCATGGCCACTCCGGAGAACAGCCAGCAGCGCCGCTACCGCATCGCGGTGATCCCCGGCGACGGCATCGGCAAGGAGGTGGTGCCGGAGGGCGTGCGCGTGCTGGAGCAGGCCGCCAAGCGGCACGGCTTCAGCCTCCAGCTCGACTGGTTCGATTTCGCCAGCTGCGACTACTACGAGCGGCACGGCCGGATGATGCCGGAGGACTGGAAGGCGCGGATCGAGACCCACGACGCGATCTTTTTCGGCGCCGTCGGCATGCCGGAGCGGGTGCCCGACCACGTCTCCCTCTGGGGCTCGCTGATCCTGTTCCGGCGGGAATTCGACCAGTACGCCAACCTGCGTCCGGTGCGGCTGATGCCGGGGGTGAAGTGCCCGCTCGCCGACCGGGAGCCCGGCGACATCGACTTCTGGGTGGTCCGGGAGAACACCGAGGGCGAGTACTCGAACGCGGGCGGCCGGATGTTCGCCGGCACGGAGCGGGAATTCGCCCTGCAGGAGACGATCATGACCCGCCACGGGACCGACCGGATCCTCAGGTTCGCCTTCGAGCTGGCCCAGAAGCGCCCGAAGAAGCACCTGACCTCGGCCACGAAGTCGAACGGCATCTCGATCACCATGCCGTACTGGGACGAGCGGGTGAAGGCGGTGGCCGGGGCCTATCCGGACGTGCGGTGGGACCAGTACCACATCGACATCCTGACCGCGCATTTCGTCCTCAACCCGGACCGGTTCGACGTGGTGGTCGCCTCCAACCTGTTCGGCGACATCCTGTCGGATCTGGGGCCGGCCTGCACGGGCACGATCGGCATCGCGCCGTCCGGCAACATCAACCCGGAGCGGGTGCATCCTTCCGTGTTCGAGCCGGTCCACGGCTCGGCGCCGGACATCGCCGGGCAGGGGATCGCCAACCCGATCGGCCAGATCTGGTCGGGGGCGATGATGCTGGAGCATCTCGGCGAGCACGCGGCGGCGGCCGAGATCGTCAGCGGGATCGAGCGGGTGCTGTCCGAGCGGACGCTGCGCACCCGCGACCTCGGCGGCAACGCCGACACGGAGGCCTGCGGCAGGGCGGTGGCGCAGGCGCTGGGGTAGGGCAATCACCCCGGGCCCCCTTCCACGCCCTCATCCTGAGGTGCCCGCGCCGGCGGGCCTCGGAGGAGCATTCCAGGGATCGCGAGACCTCTGGACGGCTCCTTCGAGGGCTACGCTGCGCTCCGCCGCCTCAGGTTGCGGTGCGTGGTCCGGAGACCCGTAGCGGACCGTGGCGTCAGCGCGGGCGGCGGCGCACGCTCACGACGTTGCTCGCCGGCTCGGCCTTGGCGGTCTCTGCC
>NZ_BBUX01000053.1:0-43597 GCF_000974725.1 Methylobacterium sp. ME121 | reverse complement strand
GAAGTTTCCCCGGGACGCCTCCTGCAAGATCAGCTTGTCCAGCGTCAAATCGGCGATGGCTTTTCGAAGCCGAGCATTCTCGGTCTCAAGACTCTTCATCCGTCGAACTTGATCCGACTTCAGGCCGCCAAACTCACGCCGCCACCGGTAGTATGTCACTGAGCTCACGCCGAGCGCGCGGATCGCATCGGCCACGCTTTGGCCCTGTGAGATCAGCACGTCCGCCTGCCGCAACTTGGCAACGATCTCCTCAGGCTTCGGGTGCTTTGTCATCTCGTCCGTCCTCCAGGCTCAAAAGCCATACCAAAGGGCGGACCACTTCAATGGGGGCTGACCACGTGCTGCCGCCGAGCCCCTTCGCGACGCCGAGCGGCCTGACGGTGAACGTCAACAACAGCGGCGATGCCGCGGGCCTGCTCAACAGCTCCACCACCTACTCGAACAACAACGCACCCGACATCATCGGCAAACTCGCCTTCGAGCCGGGCTTCGGCCACTACGAAGTGAAGGGGCTGGTGCGTTTCTTCAACGACCGTCTGGTCGGCCGCTCGGACGACACGGTGGGCTACGGCTTCGGCGCAGCGGTGACCTTCCCGCTGTTCGACAAGCGTCTCGACATCCAGGTGAGCGGTCTGGTCGGAGAGGGTATCGGTCGCTACGGATCGGGGCAGCTGCCGGATTTCGCCCTGCGCGCCAACGGTACAATCGCAACCGTCCCCGCCTTCCAGCTCCTTACGGGTGCGGTCGCGCACGTGCAGCCGGGCACGGACGTCTACGTCTACGCGGGTTGGGAGCATGCCGCGCGGGCGGGCGCGCTGAGCACTGCCGGCTACGGCTCGCCGACCCTGGTGGTGGTAGGCTGCAACGTCGAGGGCGCCGCGACCGGGACCTGTCAGGCTGAGACCCGGGACCTGCGCGAGATCACCGGCGGCTTCTGGCACGACCTATACAAGGGCAACTACGGCCGCTTGGCCGCGGGCGCACAAGCAGCCTATGTCGAGCGCGACGCGTTCCGGGGCCTCCTCGGCATCCAACCCTCGACCCGTGCGGTCGTGGGCCTTGCCTCTCTGCGTTACTATCCGTTCTGAACAGCAGTTATAGGATCCTATAAATCCTCTCCTCTCAGGGGTGTCGTGGATTGTGAGCCAGGCGCTCGATTGCACGCATGACAGGCCCGAAGATCGCGCGGCCGAGTTCGAGAGCCTCCGGCATCGGGAGGCGCGCCCCCACGCGCGCGGGTTGCTGGCCATCGAGCCAGTCCCGGAGATGCTTGTCCGAGCAGAAGAACGCGATGTGTGGGCAACAAGACGCGGCCGCACTGCCGGCGTACGCGAAATCGTACCAGACGACCGACAGCGCCGGAGAGACGCTCCGGAGCACGCGCCCCCGCTCCGCCGTCGAGACCGTGACCGTGTCACCGCAGGAGCGGCACCGGGCCGTGACCGTCGCGTCGGCGTCGAACATCTCGGCGATGCCGAGGGCGTCGATGGCACACAAGGCGTTGAGGACGCGTCCGCCAAGCCAAACCCGATGTCCAGTGTCGTCCGGCGCGAGCGGGTAGGCATACGTGACCGTGCCGGAGGTTGGATCGAGCCCGACGAGGTCCCGCTGCTGCAAGTCGCGCAGGAGCGCGGCGGCTCGTCCCGGGGTGACCCGCAAAGTCGCGGCGAGCTCGTCGGTACCCGGGGGGCGCCCTTGCGCGGCGTAAAACCGCAAGACGGCCTGCCACATCCGGTCAGCGTCAGAGTCGAGCGCGTGCAGCCACCTGTCGAGAAGGCCCGAGCGGGCCGCCATGCGGCCGGCAAGCGCGTTGCGCCCCGCATCCGTTGTCAGGGCCGACCAGTTCGGGCGCAGGACCCCAGGCCTGATCTCGGCGACAAGCTCGCGTCCGGGAGCTGGCGTGGCAGGCATGCCGTTCATCCCATGAGGAGGCCACGCCCCCACTAACCGGCGCAGCAGGACAGCTTGGAGACATCCCGGTCGAAGGTCTGGGCGGCGAGCTTCAGCCCCTCAACAGTCGTCAGGTACGGGAAGATCGCGTCCGCGAGCTCGTCGATGGTCAAGCCACCGCGGATCGCCATCGCTGCCGTCTGGATGCTGTCCGCACCTTCGGGGGCGAGAATATGCGCGCCGAGCAGCTTCCGGGTCCCTCGATCCGCGACGAGCTTGATCAACCCGCGCGTGTCGCGGGCCGCCAGGGCGCGCGGCACGTTATCGAGCGTGAGCACTGACGTTCGCACATCATGCCCGGCCGCCCGCGCCCGGGCTTCGGTCAGGCCGACGCTCCCGACCTGCGGGTCGGTGAACACGACGGCGGGCATCGCGCTGTTGTCGTAACGAAGGCTGTCGCCGTTGAGCGCGTTCTTGGCGGCCAGCTTCGCGCCGTACGCCGCCATGTAGACGAACTGGTCCTTACCGGTCACGTCGCCGGCCGCGTAGACGCCCAGCTTCGAGGTGCGCATGCGGTCGTCGACTGCAATGGCGCCCGTCGGGGTCTGGGCCACACCCACCTCGGCGAGGCCGAGATCCTCGGTGTTGGCCTTGCGCCCGGTCGCCACGATGATGCGCTCGGCCACGACGGTCTCCTGGCGACCGCCCCGCCGAACCGTGAGGCTCACGCCGCCCCTCGTCGGGTGCGCGGCTTCGTAGGACAAGCCGCCCAGGACGGTGATGCCCTCATCCGCCAGGTAGCCGGAGAGCGCCTCCCCGATCTCCGGCTCCGCCTCGGGCAGGAGCCGGCTGCGGAAGACAAGGGTCACGGCGACGCCGACCCTGGCAAACGTCTGTGCCAGTTCCGCACCGATGTAGCCGCCGCCGAGCACGATCATCGAGCGCGGAAGCTCGGTGAGGGCGAGCGCTCCGGTGCTGTCGAGCGGCGAGACGTCGGCAAGCCCGGGAATGGAGGGGAAGGACGGGCGCGTCCCGGTGGCGATGATGACGCGGTCCGCGGCGAAGCGCCTGCCGCCGGCTTCCACGCCCCCGGGAATGAGGCGCGCCCGGCCCTCGTGGTACACCACGTTGTTGTAGGCTGGCAGGAGATCTGCGTACTTGGCCTGCCGTAGGCTATCGACCAGAGCGTCCTTCTGGGCGACCTGGGCACGCCAGTCGGTCACCCGCGCCTCAGCCTGGACTCCGTCGAAGCGGCCCGCGGCCCGGTTGGCGTGATGGACGGTCTCGGCCGCGCGGATCAGGGCCTTCGACGGAACGCAGCCCACGTTCACGCAACTGCCGCCAATCGTTCCGTGTCCGATGAGGGCAACCTGTGCGCCCTGCTCAGCCGCCGTGATCGCGGCCGAGAACCCGGCCGATCCGGCCCCGACGACGATGAGGTCTTGGCGACCGTGGCCGGCGTTCTCTCGCTGGGTGCTGCAGCAATCGCTCATGGTCTCAGCTTCCGTATGGTCGACGATGTTCGGCCGTCCTCGGCGGACGGACCCTTGGACCGGAAAACGAACGGCCGCGAGGGGAACCGGGTCGAAGGGAACGCAATCCCCCGTCCCGAGGCCCCGCCTCCTCAGCGGACCTGGGCAGTGCTGCCTGTCGTGTCGGCAGCCGCGCTCCTCACTTCCCTCACGGAGGAGGGATAGCCGGCGTTGGAGGTCGCCTCGGACAGGGCCTGCGCGGTGACCTTGTCATCGTCGAAGGTGACGGTCGCGGTGGCGACGCCGCCGTGCTCGATGACGGCGACCTGGGTGACGCCGGCCAAACGTCCCAGGGTCCGTTTGACGATGGGCGCGCAGGCGGCGCAGCTCACGTTCTGGACCTCAAGAGTGGCGGTGCGCGGGACGGCGAAGGCACCCGTGGCCGACAACAGGACCGACGCGGCGATGGCGGTGCGGAGCAAGGTTCTCATGGGAATCCCTTTCTGCGGTTCGGTGATGGTCAGAGCAGCAAGTTGGCGGCGTAAGGGAAGGTCACGGCCGCGAGGATGAGCACGGTCGCGACCCAGAGTCCGATCCGGGCGACCCGCCCGGACCCTGGCCGGCCGCACGGACCCTCGCTCGAACAGGCCGGAGCCCGGCGGTAGGAGCTCCAGAAACCGAAGCCGAGAAACGCGACGGCCGCGGCGATGAACAGCGGCTGGTACCGCGCCAGCGCGGTCAAGTTGGAAATCCAGGCCCCACTCACGCCCAGGCTGAAGAGGACGAGGGGCAGGATACAGCACGAGGAGGCCCCGACCGCGGCGAGCAGGCCGCCGACGGCCGCGAGCCTCTGCCCCTGACCTGTCTCGTTCCGCGCCAGGCCCGCGCTCTCGCGGGAAGCCGTGCCAGTCGACCTGTCCATTCGGACACTCCTCCATTCCAGTGAGTATGGGACCTGTAGCTACTACAGATACAAGCGCTGATTTCGGACCTCGCCGCCGCGTCTCGGAGGGGCCTCATGCGCCTTGGGAGCCGGCGTCCCCGCGCACCGCGTCATGGGCGAGCGCTGGGCCACCAGGGCCATCGACGACGCGACGGTAGAAGCAGCTCGGACGGCCGGTGTGGCAGCACCCCAACCGCCCGGGCATGCGGACCGTCAGCCAGACGGCATCCTGGTCGCAATCGACTCGGATTCTCCTCGACGTGTTGGATCTGCCCGCTCGTCGCGCCTTTATGCCAGAGACGTTGCCCCGACCGGCTCCAGAACCAGGCCTCGCCGGTCGCAAGGGTCCTGTCGAACGCCTCGGCATTCATCCAGGCCAGCATCAGCACGGCCCTCAACACGGCGTCGGTGACGATGGCCGGCAGAAGCCCGGCGCCGTCGAACCGTGGCGTGAGCGTGAGCCCTTCCTCGCACTCGTGGTCTTCGGGCCCAGCGGAAGGGTCGCGGCCGGGCGCAAGCTGAAGGCTCACTGCTGGCCCTCGGGCCGCTGACGGCCGATCCCGTTCGAGCGGGCGACGGCGAACCAGACGGTTCCATCGGGGGCGACCACGGCTCCGTTCGGGGCTCGCAACCCGTCCAGCCCGATCTCGGTGACGTGTCCGTCCAGCGCGACCCGACTGAGCCGTCCGCCGCAATGTTGCGTCACCCACAGGGCGTCCTTACCGGCCGCGATGGCGTAGGGCGACTTCGTGCTCGGGCAACGGGAAGGCCGGCCACGCTCGGAGGCGGAACCGGGCGGATTCGATGGCAGCGGGAATTCGGTCACCTTTCCGTCCGTGGTGATCCTGCCGACGGCATCCGCCGCAACCTCGGTGAACCACAGGCCGCCATCCGGGCCGGCAGCGATACCCTGCGGGGCACTGTCCAGGGTGGGCAGCGGAAACTCCGCAACTCGGCCCTCCGGCGTGATCCGACCGATGGTGTTGCTGTTGAAACCCGTGAACCAGAGATTGCCGTCGGGTCCGGTCGCGATGCCGTAAGGGGTCTGCGTCCTTGCCAGCGCGAACTCGCTCACCTGTCCATCGACGGTGATGCGGCCGATGCGATTGGTCCCGGACAGCGTGAACCATAGGGCACCGTCGGGACCCGACGTGATGCCGAAGGGATAGCTCCCGGGCGTCGGGAGCGGGAATTCGGTGATCACGCCCGATGGCGTGACGCGTCCGATCCTGTTGCCGCAGTTTTCCGTGAACCAGAGATTCCCGTCGGGACCGGCGGCGATGCCCTGTGGCCGGCTGTCCTGCGTGGGAACGGAAAACTCATCCCATCGGCCGCCAGGCGCCAGGCGCCCGACCTTGTTGCCTTGCTTTTCCGTAAACCAGACGGCGCCGTCGGGGCCGAGGGCGACGCTCTCCGGGTAGCTATCCGGGGTCGGGACCGAAAAAAGCTCCGCGCACCTGGCGCCCGCGGGAGCCGTCAGGGCCAGGGCGGCCCACAGGCTGGCCGGCCGGAGCGTTCGGGCACCGTGGCGCCGAATGCCTTGGGCGACGTCCCAGGCGAACGCGCGCGCGGCTTGGTGGACACGGGTTGGGCGACTGACTTGCGACATGGCTTTTCCTCGAACCATCGCGGTGGTACGAGCTGTAGTGACTACAGGTTCAAGGGGAAATTTCATGGGTACCCCCGCGGCGCGAGGGCGCGCATATCTGACCATCGGTGCGCTCTCGGAGAGCGTTGGCGTCAACATCGAGACGATCCGGTACTACGAGCGGATCAACCTTCTGCCCGCCCCGCCGCGCACGGCCGGTAACCAGCGGATCTACGACCCGACGCACCGGCAGCGCCTACTCTTCATCCGCCGGGCGCGCGAACTCGGCTTCACCATCGAGGATATCCGGGCCTTGCTGACGCTCGTCGACCGCCACGCGGTCACATGCGGCGAGGTTCAGACCGTGGCCGAACGACAGCTCGGGGCGGTGCGCGCGAAGATCTCGGACCTCAAGCGTTTGGAGCGTGTCCTGAAGGGCATGATGGCGTCCTGCGCCGGCGGGACAGTGCCCGAATGTCCGATTGTCGAGACGCTGTTCGGAGCATCTGATATATAAATAAAGTCATATTTTTATCGTGTGTTGATTACAGCCTGATATTTCCATCGCTGTTATATTACGGTCATAGAATATGCACCGAGGTTCGATAATAGATGGCGCTCATTTTCACAGGAAGATGAGCGAAGATTGATCGGTTCATGAGGGATATTATGCCGGATATACGATCGTTTTATCGATACAGAAGCAAAGTTATTTTCCTTCTACACAGCACGGTCGCCGCGGGGCTGAGTCGGCGACTGCTTCACAGCGGATGGCTGACGCTGAGCCAATGTGTGGGACGGCACTGAGGGAGGACCACGGGCGCCCAAGTGGTAGGGGGGCGGCATCCTCATTTTGGCGCGGATTTAGGCGGCACCCTGCCGTTCAAATGGCCAGCATGCTGCGAGCAGGGCAACCATTCGCCAATGAAGCCATTGAAGAGCAGCACGTAAGTGCTTTTCAAATGGAGACGACGATGCCCCAGCAAGCTCATACGGAAGCCGCCGAGCATCACGAGAAGGCAGCCAAGTCGCATCGCGCTGCTGCCGAACATCACGGCAAGGGCGACCACGCCGCCGGTCATAAGCATTCGACTGAAGCCCATGGTCACTCGACCAAGGGTCACGAGCACTCCACCAAGGCGCACGGCAAGAGTGGCGAGCACCATAAGTAGCCTTTAGGCGCAACAAGCTCGCCCTCGCCCATCGCAGGCGGGGGCGCGCACTCGCCTGGAGGCCCCGGCGAGGCTGAGGCACCTCAACATGCGCTTAAGGCATGCCAACTGGTTGTCGGCAATCCGAACGGACACTGTTGGCGAAGTCGGCGGCTATGCGGCGAGGGCGCTGAAGCGTGAGGTATGCGCCCGAGCCAGGGGTCTGTGCTCGAACCAAGCGGCGAGACGATCCAGGTTGAGGGCAGCGGCCGTGGCCACGCCCTGGAATGCCGTCTTCGCCAGTCCACGATAGCGGGCTCGGCGCAAGCCAAAGCTGCGTACGCCCTGCGAGATCGTGCCCTCGATGCCCTGCCGTTGCGCGTACAGGCGCCGGCCCTGCTTGCTCTCGTGCTGTTTGCGCGCTGCCGCCAATGCCTCGTGCTCGGCACGCGGATGCAGGGTCAGCCGACGGCTTGCCGCTCGGGTACAGCACGGTTTGGCCGGACAAGGCCGGCAATCGCCAGGGTTGAAGCCGGCTCGGATGAACGGGCGACCGCTCGCTGTGTCCCGGTACTCGCCCCAGCTCGTGCTCTCATGCCCCTCCGGGCAGCGCACGCTGCGGCGCTCCCAGTCGACGGTGAAGTCCGCCACCTGGATCCCCTCGGCATCGCGCCGCTGCCAACTGTGATTGGACCGCGTCGGGCCGATCAGGTCGATGCCGTGCCGTGCAGTGGCCACCACCAGCTGCTCGGCGCTCACGTATACGGCATCGACCAGATGCTCGGACGGAGCCAAGCCTGCCTCGGACAGCGCTTCGTGGATCGCGCCGGTGCGAACGGCTTCGTGCACGTTGGCCGGCGTGGTGGTCGGTGTGGACGACCAGCCGCGGCAGGCCGGGATCGCAGGTCTCCGTAAGGTGGACCATGTACCCGGTCCAATCGGTTCCGGACTTGGCCCGGAACCGGGCGTCGATGTCATAGGGCGACTCGACCCGGTCGCCCGGACCACGCCCGCGCGCGTCGCGTAATCGCACTGGGTCGGCTTCGCCGTCCGTGCCGTCCCACCGCTCGAAGTGGCGCGCCCACACCCGCCGAAGGACAGTGATGGCGGGCAAGGCCGCGGCCAATGGCGACGCAGCCGCGTCGTCCAGGGCGTCGAGCAGGCGATAGCCATCAGCCCCAACCTGGAGCACGTAAGCCTCGCGCTTCGCGCCGGTCTCGGGCAGACACGTTTCCTCGACTCGATGATCGTAGCGTGTGTGCCACTCGGGCGGGGCGAGAGCACGCAGCCAAGCCGGGGCGGCTGTCGCGATGGCATTGAGGGCCGCACGCAGTGTCTCGGCCAAGAGCTCGACCCGGTTGAGGTCGCGAACAGCCGCCAGTACGTGCGTGCTGTCGGTGCGCTGACGGCGCCGCGCCTTGAGCAGGCCTTGATCGCGCGCGGCGTCAAGGATGCAGGCCAGCAAGCGTTCGCTCGCAGCGTGCTGCAGGAGCCGGCCCCGGAACTCGCACAGGAGGCTGTGGTCGAAGCCGGGATCGATGAGGTCGAGCGCCAGCAGGTACTTCCAGTCGATCCGAGCTCGGACGGCCTCGGCGGCTTGGCGATCGCTCAGGCCTTCTCGAAACTGCATCAGCGTGACGAGGGCCAGACGCTAGGGCGCGTAGGCAGGCTGCCCGCGCGCCGGATAGAGGTCGGCAAACGCCGCGGCGGTGAAGATGGGACCGAGGCGGTCCCGCAGCAGCAGGTAGGGATTGCCGCGGCGAAACGCGGTTCGAGCGATCCGAGCGGTGTCCTCAGGCACCGGCGGGAGCACGGATTGCGGGCGGAGCGACATGAGTGGCCTCCGGGCGGGACGGCCACCCTACACCCAGACCACCACCGCTCGGAATTCGCCAACAGGGCCCGATCGTTTCCCGACGCTCCGGCGAGGCGGGTTGCGAGCTGCCTCAAAGGGCCTCCTTTCTGTCGGACAAACGTGTCGGCTTTTCTATTGCCGGGCAAACGCCAGTTTGGCACGATCGCAACATGCTCGTCGGTTACGCCCGCGTCTCCACCCTCGACCTGGTACTTCAGAGCGGCCATTAGCGGATCATCTCGACCACGACGCCAGCCGCCTCAGCGATCATCGACCAGCGCCGCTCCGCGGTGAGCGCCGGCAGACCTTCACGCTTGGCCAGGGCCAGGCAGTAACGATCCCCGAGCGACAGACCACCCTCAACTGTGAGCGGACGCAGCATGCCGGCGTCGTACGACAGCGCGGGATCGATGGCAGCCCATCGGATCGGCAAGGGACGCAACAGCGCCTCGATATCAGGGCGCGCAACCCCGAGCTTGGCGTAGTGGCTGACCACCTCAGCCAGATTGACGGTCGTCATGACCGAGCCGTCGAGCCCGGCTTTCACGCGATCTGCTCCCGGCTCAGACAGCAGCAGGGCGAGCAACGCAGACGCGTCGAGGACGAAGCCCGTCATTCCGCCTCAGCCTCACGGGCCCGGTCGGCGAGGAAGTCCGCCACGGACGCGCCTTCCTTGTCGCCGACCAGCCTGCGGCTCAGAGCCTGCGCACGGGCGACGACCTGATCGAGCGTCCGAAGCACGATGGCGTCGCCTGTGTCCTCGACGATGACCTCACCCCCGTGACTGAGGCCATGCCGCTTGCGGAGGTCGGCCGGCAGGCTCACGCGCCCGTCGGGCATCACTTTGGCTTTCATGGGACGCCTTCATTGTCTGCCATGCCAGTGAACATACGCCAAAAGCACCGGTCCGCGCCAGGATGAACGGCTAACGTCATCCCCTGGCGATGCTGGGTCATTCTGAACTGGTCGTGCGGCCTGACCGTGTCCGCAAGGGGATCGTCCAGCGGACGCTCGGAAGATCCGCTCGCAAAGGATCAATCCGTCTGCGCGGACGCTGTCTCAATAGGTTGGTACGATAAAAATTGCGGTGAGGGGACCCTGTACGTTACAGTCCCGCTCATGACGCATGTGCTGATCGGCTATGCCCGCTGCTCGACCGACAAGCAGGACCTCGCTGCCCAGCGCCACGCGCTGTTCCAGCTCGGGGTGGCGACTGACCGCATCTACACTGACAAGGGCTTCACGGGGACGAACCGGGCACGCCCGGGCCTCGACCAAGCGCTGGCCGCGGTCCGGAGTGGCGATACCCTAGTAGTACCCAAGCTCGACCGGCTGGCCCGATCGGTGCCGGACGCGCGCGCGATTGGCGACGCGCTCGCGGAACGGGGTGTGAGGCTCCAGCTCGGCGCCAGCGTGCACGACCCGTCCGACCCGATGGGCAAGCTGTTCTTCAACATCCTGGCGACGTTTGCCGAGTTCGAGGCGGACCTGATCCGGCTGCGCACGCGCGAGGGCATGGCGATGGCACGCGCCAAGGGGAAGCTGCGGGGCAAGAAGCCTAAGCTCTCGGATCGCCAGCAGAAGGAGCTGCGCCGGATGTACGACACAGGCGACTACGCGATCAGCGACTTGGCCGAGCTGTTTTCAGTCTCACGGCCGACCGTCTACCGGACCCTGGAGCGCCAATCTACGATGCCTGCTGTCGTGGCGACCTAAGTGGACGCGGCACGGCGCCCGGCATTGGGTTCACACATCACCGGTTTCCCTCGATACAGAGCGACAGAGACGCCGAGGATCAATGCCAAATAACGATCAAGATAACACCAGAGGACCGCCCGAGGGCCTCCCACTACCTTGATGCGCTCTCAAATGCCGTCAACCTCGCAGGCGGCAGGTTTTCTACATCCTGAGCAATATGTGAGGCGATGGGCGACGCGCATCTGAAGAGGATACCTTGGTTAATACTTATATCTCTTCGAAGCTTATGTGAACTGAGCAAATCGTATCAATTTTACCGATTTACCAGCCGCTTCAGAAACACGATCCTTCTATTGCGACTGTCATCGTTCATATAGATCGGGTGCAAGGATCGTTATGTCTCCCATGGACAAGGACGCGCTGCTGAGAGCGCTTTTCAAGGACTTGCTTATCGTCAATACAGAGATTCACCCCGACGTGCGGCAGGCCGAGGCCCGCTGGGCGTCCGAGCTTGGTCTTGTGCGCCCGAACTATAACGTGGTGTCGGCACGTCCCGGCCAGGATCTGAGCGGCTTTGGGGCCATCTGGACAGAGGCCGACGAAATGCTCTTTCGGACGCGGGGCGTAGTCGTGCTCAAGCCGCAGGTGCAGGGTCATGCCTGAACAGACAATGCCGGCGAGGACCGGGCGCGACATCATCCTCATCGACGACGCACGCCATCCTCAGTGGGTCGCTGCGGCAAACGCTTTCGCCCGGCGGATGGGCTCGACGACCTACACCGTACTCCAGGTTCACCAGCCCGACACGCGCTGGTTCGAGAACAACCGGCTTGCGGTGCCGCAACCTGAGCAACTGGAGGCCTTTGCAAGAGACGGGATCGTGCTGCTGCCCACGTGGCATCAGGTTCAGATGTTGGCCTACAATCCGAATTCTTTCGCCAGCATCGCAGTCACGACATGTATCAACGAGGCGGTGTCACGCTACGCGGGTCGTCAGGTCCGCCTCGCGCAGTTGGGAGGATCCGAGACGGATCTCACCGAGCAGCGCAAGTTGGCCACACGTGTGCTCCACGCGTTCGACGCCCTCGATGCTGATGGTCTTGCCGCACTGTGCGAGGCGGCCTTTCTGAACGATCCGGAGGTCGCATCGATGCATCTAAGATTTGATGATCTCAGGACTCGTCATCGTCCCATGTGGCTAGAACAACTCAATGCTGCCTGGCTGAAAGAAAAAATAAGTCTCGAAAAATTAGCCTCTCTAGATTATAGATAATTTCTTCCAAGCTTTTTGGTCCGCGAGGACATGCCGTCGTCGAACTTCAAGTGAGACAGAGGGGCAAGCTGTGCTTGCAGCGATGCTGCCTACTTTCCTCGTGACTGATCCGCAATGCGCCTGATCTTCTCAGCCTTCCTCGCGACCGTGCTCCTGGCCTACCCAGTCGCCGGTTTGATCCAGAACGGGCTCGACCCAGCGTATTGGCCCGCAGAGGTGACGCGCCCCGGTGCCTGGTTCGGGGCCCTATTCTCCCCGCATGCCGGTGACGCGCTCGCGATGCCGTACCTCATGCTGATCGGTCGCGCGCCCGAATTCGCGAATGGCGGCTGGTCGCTAGCCCCACTCATCGCCTTCTCGCCCCTCCTGATCCTGTTTGGCGCCGCGCTACTACGGCGCGCCAAGCCCGAACAGAAGCGGGACACCTCCGACCTGTTCGGCTCGGCCCGCTTCGCCACCGCGACCGAGCGCGGCCGCCTGCGCGGCGGGCTCGAACTCGGCCGCGACCCGGAGACCGGCCGTGCCGTGCGCCTCGCCGTGCAAGGCACGCTCGTCACCATCGCGCCGCCGCGCAAGGGCAAGACGTCGGGCTTGCTCATCCCCAATCTCGCCTTTCCCGAACCTCAGGGCTGGGGCGGACCCGCGGTCGTGTTCGATCCCAAGGGGGAGGTCTACCGCTCCGTCGCCGCACGGCGCCGGGCGCTCGGGCGCCGCGTCATCTGCCTCGACCCCATGGGTCTGGCCGGCGGCACCGACCACTGGAACCCGCTCCAGGGCCGCGACCCGGACGACGTCCTCTACCTTCAGAGCACCGCCCTGGCCCTTCTGCCCGAGGCCACCGGTGACGGCGAGGCCTCCGCCTACTTCCGCAATCGGGCCGTCGACCTGATCACCGGCGCGCTGTTGGTCGCCCTGCGCCAGCCGGAGGCGTGCACGGTCGTGGAGGTCCAGGATCTGCTCACCGACGAGGCCCGCTTCCATGGCCTCCTGCAACAGTACGTCACCCACTGGCCCGAGCCCGCGGCCTACGCCGCCATGGAGATCCTGCAGGCCGATCCGAAGACCAAGGACCCGATCAAATCCACCGCCCTACAGGCGTTCCAGTGGCTGGCCGACCGGCGCCTGCGCGACCTCGTCGGCGACTCGACCTTCCAGCTATCGGAGCTGTCCACCGGCGCCGTCGACCTGTTCGTGGCGGTGCCGACCGAGTACAAGGCGGTGCTAGCCCCGTTCCTGCGCTGGCTGCTGTCCGACCTTTTCGCTTCGGTGCGTCGCCACCGCCCGGCCGAGCGGTTGATGATCTTCGTCGACGAGGCCGCGGTGCTCGGCCGGTTCGACGCGCTGCTGACCGCGGCGGGCGAGTTGCCGGGCTACGGCGCCAGCCTGTGGACGATGTGGCAGGATCGCGCCCAGCTCGTCGGGCTCTACGGCGAGGCCGGGGCTGACGTGCTGCTCAACACCGCCGAGGTCGTCACCGTCTTCGACGTCCCGGCCGTCGATCCGGACGAGACCGAGCGCTGGTCGCGGGCGATCGGCGACTACACCGCCTTCGTCGAGACCCGGACGGCCCCGACCGGCGACGCCAAGGGCAGCCCGTCCACGACCCGGGCCTCGCAGGGCGCGCGCTTGATGACCAAGGAGGCGCTGATCGCGATGCCGGGCGACGAGCTCCTGGTGTTTCCCAACAGCGGCGGCCAGACCCGCCATCCGCTGCGCCTGAAGAAGACGGTCGCGCACACCGACCCGCGCTTTCGCAAGCTGATCACCGCCGTGCCGCCGGTCGGCCGGGCGCGCTGAGCCGGGGACGCCGCCACGCAGGCGCGAGCGCCAGCCGGACGCGCCTCGGTCGAGGGTGGAAAACGCGGCCGCCGCGGTTGGCAGGGCGGATCCACCCAGCGGCGCCGGACCGCCGGAACGCCACATGCCCGAGGTGAGCCGCAACCGATCGAGGGATACGGACCTCAGCGTGAGGCCGGTCCGGAGCGGGTCCGCAGCCAATCAGATGGCACACGCGTCGCGGCATAGCCCTCACCAGGGCGCCAGTCGCGCAGCTCGGCCATGCCGTCGGCGTCCCGCATCAGCGCGTAGGCGCGGCCCGCCACGAGGCGATCCCCGGCGGGTCGCCCGTCCGGCATGACCCAGGCGATGGCCACATCCCGGTCGCTCCGAACCTCGACCCAGGAGATCGGCGTGCGGCGATAGGCTAGGAGCAGCGCGAGCAGGAGACAGAGCGCGAGCAGGGCGTCACGGGTGAGCCGGCGTACGCGGAACGGCAGGCGCCCGCGCCAGACCGCGATGCGGCTGGCGTGGCCAGGAGCGGGCCGGGCGCCCGGCCCCACAGCGTCGGACCGGTCACGGATGGAGAGCAGGAGCTCGCGCCGATGTTCGGGCAGGAGCTGTACTGCGCCCTCTTCCAACGCCGCAAACCGCTCGTGGATCGGGCGCGTCTTCAGCCGGGTGAGCGCGGCGCGGCTGTCCCGCTCGAACCCGGCCGCAGCCTCGCGCGCGGCGCGATCAGCCCGCGTGAGGCGGGCGTGCACGTCCTCAGGCGTTGCGGGCACGCTTGCTCCCCCCTGCCGGCGTACCGGCCCGAGCCGGAACCGGCGCTTCTTCGACCAGCCAGAGGGCTGCCGGCTTGACCGCCTCCATCACGGCGAGGCGGAACGCGGTCAGATCGCGCAGCATCCGTCCGGCCTGCGCCTGCGAGGTCTGCTTGACCAAGCCCGCCCGGTCGAGCCGACTGACGCCGCGCAGCTGACCTGCCGCCAGCACCTCGCGCGTCCTGTCCTCCAGCTCGAATTGGCGCAGGTGCGTGACCACCGCGTCGCCGGCTACCCGCTTGAGCAGGGCCGGATCGACGGCGCCCCGCACCGCGTTGGCCACGACGAAGCGGGCGCCCGCCCAGTCCTTGGCCGCGTGCAGCAGCGCGCCGCCGTCGGCGAGCGCGCCGGCCTCGGCGGCGACCACCACCACGAGCCCGAGCTCGATCCCGGCCTCGCGCAGCGCCGGTGCCTCGTGCGTCAGGACCCCCAGCAGAGACGCCGAGGTGTTGGCGCCGATGTCCACCAGCGTGGGGGTCGCGACCTCGAAGAGCGCGTTGATCACGTCGTCGAACTCGGCACGCGCCGCCTTGCCGCCGCTGGCGTCGATCGCCTCGCGCGAGGCGCGCATGAGGAAGTGCTGCACGCTGCCCGGCTCATTCGCGGCCGTCGCGGCCTTGAACTCGGTCAGACGGTGCACCGACTCGATCTCCAGGATCGGGGCATCCGGCACCGCCTCGGCGAGGCCGCGGGTCACAGTTGACTTGCCGACGCCGCCGGTTTCCTGGGCGACGAGGAGGACGCGGGGCATGAGGTCAGTCCTTCTTGAACAGGTGGGCGTGCCGCTCGGCCTGCATCTGGCGGATCTCCGCCTCGGTGAGCGGTGCGTCTGTAGGCGCGGGGTCCGGTGTATCGCTGCCCGAGCGCAGCTCCGGGGCGAGCCGTGTCGGCCGTGACCTGGAACCGGTCGAGGCCGCGGGCGACGGTGCGGGATCCGCGCGGTCGGGGCGAGCCGCCCGCGCCGCCGTCCTGGAGGCGCGGGCGGCGGCCTGCCGGCGCACGCTGGAGATGACGCCGGTGAGGTTGCGCCCGGTGATCGGCTCGCCGGCGGCGGTGGTGAAGCCCTGCGCCGTGAGCCCGGCCGCGACCGCGTCCCAGGTCAAGCCGCCGGCCTGGAGGGCGACCAGAGCGTCGAGGTGGTCGCGCACGATGTCCATCAAGCCCGTGGCGGGCCGACCACCCGGCGCACCGGCCTTGCGGCGGCTGTCGGGGGTGGCGGCGGCGTCGCGGGCGAGGCGGCGTAGGTCGAGGCGGGGGCGCTGGGCCATGGCGACGCCCTAGCAAGGCGGGGCTTGCCAGGGCGTGCAGCCGATCGCGCGAATGCCGGGGGCGACGGCAAGCCGACGTTAAGGTCCGGCAGCGGACGGCAGGCTACGGCTGAGGACGGCAGCGATACGGTAGCGTGTACGGCAAGGGGAGGGGTATCACACCACACGCACTGAAGTGGTGAAGCGTTAACCGCGCGGCCATGCGAGCCTCGCCAGGCCGTCGCGACCGTGCCAGGGCTGCCGTCCGGATCCGCACGCAGCAGGTACGCCGATGGCCGATCAGGTCAAGCTCACGATCACGCTGGAGGCATCCCTCGCCGCCCGGTTGAGCGCCGCCGCGGCCGAGCGCGGCTGGGCCTCCGAGAGCCTGGCGGCCGACTGCGTCGCTCAAGCCCTGGAGGTGGCGATCCGCCACCGTGTCCTGATCGAGCGCATGGAACAGGTCGACGCCGCGATCCTCGACATGGCACAGGCCGTCGGTGAGCTCGGGGCCCCGTCGACCGGCATCGACCTGTCCCAGATCTGCCGCTATCGCAAGGGCACTGGCGGCCCGGATCTGGCCTGATGACCGCCTCGCTGCACCGCCTCGGCGCCGGGGCCGAGGCCGGGCTATACTACACCAATGACAGCGAGCGCGAAGCCAGGCCGGACCGGCGCGACGAGTACTACCTCGCGGACGGCGGCGGGGTGTGGTGGAGCAGCGGTGAGAGCGTCGTGCGCCACGGCGCGGCGATCGACGCGAGCTCGTTCCGCGACCTGTGCGCGGGGTTCCATCCCGGAACCGGCAAGCCGCTGGTCCGCGGCGCCGGTCCAGGCCACTGGGCCGGACAGGATTGCACCCTGACCCCCGGGAAATCCGTCTCCGTCCTCTGGATGGCCGGCACGCCCGAGCAGCGCGCCGCGATCGAGGCCGCCCACCGCGCCGCCGTCGAGCGGGCGCTCGCCTTCGTGGCGGCGGAGGGACTGGTCACCGTCCGAACCGGTGCGGGCGGCGTCGAACGGCACCGGCCGAGTGACATCATCGTCGGCCGCTTCGATCATTACACGACCCGAGAAGGCGATCCAAATATCCATACGCACTGTGTCTTCATCAACGCTGCCGGTGCGCCGCCTAAATCTGGATCCGGACGTTACAAATCACAGACACATCTGACCATCGAGGTCGAACAACTCTACGCTTACCAGATTTGCGTGGGTGCCGCGTATCGCGCTGCCTTGGCCGAGGACCTGCATCGCCGTTTCGGCCTGCGCTACCGCGAGGCCGGGCGCGGGCAGTGGGAGATCGCCGGCCCGCCCGAGGCGGTGCTGGCGGCCTTCTCCAAACGCTCGGAGCAGATCCTCAACTACGCCGGGGCCGGCGCCACCAGCGCCCAGCGCGAGATCGCCGCGCTCGCCACGCGCCGCGGCAAGCACGAGCTGCCGACCGGCGCCGAGCTGGAGGCGCGCTGGCGCGAGGAGCTCGCCGTCTGCGCGCTCGATCCGTGGGATGCCGCGCGCCATCCCGAGCGCGACCCCGCCATCGCGATGGCCGCCGCGCGTGAGACGGAACGCGACCCCCCGTTCGATCAGCCCGAGATCCCCGGCGACAGCCCGGTCACGCGCGCCGCCTCGGCGTTGTTTCGGCACGAGAGTGTGGTGACGCGCAAGGACCTGCTCCAGCGCGCTCTGGAGCTCGCTGGCGTGCAGGGACTCGGGGTCGATGCCGTGGAGGCGGAGCTCGCCCGCCTGGAGCGGGACGGCACGCTGCTGCCACTGAGCGCCGCCGAGAGGGTGCCGGGCGCCCACGCGTGCTGGACCAGCCCGGGCATCGCCGCCTGCGAGGCCGCGATGCTGCGCGCCGCCGACCGCCCGCTGGAGCGGATCTGGATCACCCCCGAGGCGGTCGAAGCGGCCCTTGCGCGGGCGGGCCATCTCAGCCCCGAACAGGGCGAGGCCGTGCGCCATGCTGCCGGTCCGGATGGGGTGTCTCTGCTCCAGGCCGGCGCGGGCACAGGTAAGACGACCACGGCCGCAGCCCTGGTGGCCGCGGCCCACGACTCTGGATTGCGCGTCGTCGGCTTGGCACCATCCTGGGTCGCCGCCGACGAGCTCGCGCGCTCCACCGGGATCCTGGCGCAGGCGATCGCGCGCTGGCGCCACGATCGGACTCGGGCGACGGATCCGGACCCCGCGCCTCACCCCGATCCCTCGCCGGCATTCGGCGCCGACACCCTGGTGCTGGTCGACGAGGCCGGGATGGTATCAACCCGTGACCTGGAAGCCGTGCTGAGCGCGGCGCAGGCGGCCGGGGCCAAAGTGGTGCTGATCGGCGACCGGCGTCAGCTCGCCTCGGTCGGGGGCGCCAGCGCGCTGCGGGCGGTCGCCGAGGTGGTCGGACGCTCGGCCGTGCTCGAACACGTCCGCCGGCAGACGGTGGATTGGCAGCGTGCCGCCTCGGTGGTGATGGCGCGCGGCGATGCCGAGGCGGGTCTGCGCGCCTACGCCGCCAACGACCGGGTCGAGCTGATCTCCGGAGCCGAGGCGGCTCACGCCCGGGTGATCGCGCTCTGGTCCGAGCAGCGCGTGGTCCATAAAGGCGACGCGCTGATTGTGACCCGGCGCAATGCCGATGCGGCGGCGCTGAACGCGCGGGCGCGGGCCGTGCTGCGGGCGGAAGGACAGCTCGGACCCGACGTAGTCGCGCTGCCGTCGCGCAACCGCGCCGATGAGGTCGTACCGCTGGCGCTCGCGATCGGCGACGTCCTGCGGTTCGGCGAGAGCCTGCCGCACTTGGGCCTGCGCAACGGCAACCGCGCCCGGGTTGAGGCGATCACCACCGATCCGGACGCGGGACCGCGCCTACGGCTGCGGCTGGAGGACGGGCGCGCGCTCGACACGGCCTGGGAGCAGCTGACGCGGGAGCCACGCTTCGGCCGCCGATCATCACAACCCAAGATCGTACACGCCTACGCAGGTACAACTTACGCGGCGCAGGGCCGAACCTGTTGCGCGGCGGTGGTGTACCTCGGGGCCAGCACGGACGCGCGCGAGGTGTATGTCGGGCTGACCCGCCACCGGCACGATGCGCGGGTGGTGGTCGAGCGCGACCGGCTCGACGCCCTGTGTCGGCAGCGGCAGGCGGATGCGCGCGTGCCGGCGACCGACACGCTGGTGCTGGAACGGCTGTTCCGGGAGGCACGGACCTACCGCGAGAAGGCCAACGTGGTCGACTACACCGCTGACCGGGTGGCGTTCGTGCGCGACGGGCTGCTCGGACTGACAGAGCGGGTCAGCCCGGGCGTCGACGTGCGCCGAGCGATCCGCGCGGCCCGGGCTCTGCGCGAGGCCGTGGCGTGGCTCGGGGTGGATTGCCTGATTGTGCCCGCTTGGCGCTTGGTCGACGCCTGCGGGCGCCGCCTGAGCCGCGCGTCGGCGCCGGTGACGCGCGCCCTGGTCATGCGGTTCGCCCGCCACCTCGGCCGCCCCAGCTCGGTGCCGCCGCGCGATCGCGACGTCGGTATCGAGCGATGAGCTCCATTCCTGTGGTCCGCGACCGATCCGGATCCGTGCCGCACTGATCCAGGCCGCCTGCGCTCAGGCGTAGGGTCCGCGGAACAGGTCGCCGAGCGCCTTGCGGCGAAACAGGGTCGTCCAGCGGCGTCGGCGGTGTTCGGGCCGATCGTGGATGATATGGCAGCGCTGGCAGAAGGCGGCGAGATTGGCATCGGCGTTGTTGGCGGTGTCGTGGTCGCGATGGGCCGCGGCCAGAACCACCCGGGTCCGGCGCACGGTCCTGAGGACGTCCACAGCACCGGGCTGGACGCGCACCCGCCGCCCGCGCCTGTCGCGCCAGGAGGCCGCGTCCGCATCCCACCATCGCCCGTCGCCGAGGTGGACTACCGTCCGCCCGTGCGGTCGCCCGCAGCCCTCGCAGCGTCCCTGAGCGCGCCCGAACCGGATTACGGCCGAGAGCTGGGGCCAGTCGATCGGGTAGAAGAAGCGGTGCTCGGGCCGGATCGGCATGGGGATCGGGATACGGGATCGAAGCGTGACCGTAGAGCGAGACGGGTCGTCCGCACAGGGGTCTGGGCGGGGATGGCATTCGGTCGGTGGGGGCCTGATGGGCTTGAGGCCGAAGAAGCCCTGCCCGTCTCCCGAGGAGAGGGCGGCGTTCGTTAGACCGCACGAGCTCAGACCCTCAGCGCATGGCTCGGCCCGTGCCACGACCCGCGCGGATTCGCGTGTGCCCGCTCCGGTCGAGGTCGACCGCTGCCCCCCGACAGCCCTTCGACGGTTCCGTTTTCCCCGATTCTGACAGGATGAGAACTCCAGTACTCGTGCGCTTCGCGGATTTGCACCCTCCCCCATCGCTCAGCGTGGCCCGGTGATCCTCAGCACCCGAGAGTTCTCTGCCCGGCTTGCGCGCCAGCCGCATCCACGCCTGCCACTCGGGCGAGACGATGCGCACGACGTTGGTGTCGTTCCTGAAGCCCGTCACCCGCCGCTCCTCGACGGTGACGAGCCCGAGTCTCTTGGCCTCGCGCAGGGCGTTGCGGACGGTAGTCTCGGCCACGCCCGCGATCGCCGCGAGCTGCCCCACGGCCAGTCGGCAATCGCCTCGTTTTGAGGTTTCCGTGGCCACCAGGGCCAGCACCGCCTGCTCGGCCAGGGTGAACTGGGCCGCTAACCCCGGCGGCAGCCTTCCCGAAGCCGCCCAGCGGCGGCGGCGCTCCAGCGAGGCCTCCGTGCGCGGGCGTGAGCCGACGGCCCTCCTGGGTGCTCCTGCGCCGTCCTGGAACGTGGGCGCGATTGCAGCCTCAGGGCTGGGTCGTAGACCCGCCGGTAGCCGACGAGCCGCGGGCGCGTCCGTGCGCGCCTCGATCAGCCCGGACAGGGTCTCGGCCTCGGTCTCCGTGACGTGCCCTTCGCCGTAAGCGCGCCAGAGCAGCGCCGTCACGGACGGAAGGGTGATTCGGTCAGCCGCCTCGATCGCGCAGCGGATTTTTTCGGCAAACACGTGTCTTGGCCCTTTTCCATAGGGCCACAGGGGGACGTTTGGCGGCGCAAGCTGTGCGCTCCGTTCAAGACAAGCCGATATCGTTGCCGGAACCGGGGTTCCGACTTGACGCCTGAGGGCGCTTTATGGCTTGTGAGGGATGCTGTTGTGCCTCACAGGCCATCTCGATTTCGAAGGCCTCACCCTTGCCGGGGTGGGGCCTTTGGCTTTTCAGGGTCCTACTGCGGCGATTGCTCTCCTGAATGGCTGGCTCACGACTCGCTTGGGCGAGCACGGCCATGACAGCCCATGTCGACCGGGCGGCACGGCTAAGTCAACGTTGCGGGTGGCTGATGACCTTTTTCCTGCCGTCCTGAACCACCCCATATTCCGGTAGGCACTTCTCCTTATTCGATGAACGTAGCGCGCGTGCCCCTCCGGCGAGGCGAGAGCACGCGGCCAGGCGGTGACCGCCGCGACGGTTTTGGCGGTGGCGCGCACCATCTCGGCCGAAAATTCGGCCCGGTTGAGCCGGGGAATAAGACTCGCTCGCTTTGTAGGACAAAACGGCCAAGGTTTAGTATTTAGTGGAAACCAATCAGCTGTCTGACAGCTGTCTGATACCCTCATACGAATACCGGGGAGGGCGCCTAGCGCCGTTCAGTCAGACATACGCCAGGATCCAGACAGCTTTCCGAAAGAGAATGGCTATCTGACAGCTTTCTGGTTATAAACAGGGTGTCGCCGGGTTAAGGTGGCTTTTACCGCAGAGCTGGAAGCTTCCCGGAACCGGATGGCTTTCCGACAGCTTCCCGGCACCTAACGGCTGCCCGGCAGCTTCCCGGTGCCTGACAGCTTCTAACGAGGTGTCTATGCCTGTCATCACGTTCTCATCGCCTAAGGGCGGTGCCGGCAAAACCACGGCTGCCTGCATCCTCGCCAGCATGCTGGCGGAGCAGGGAGCGACCGTAACCATCATCGACGCCGACCCCAATCAGTTCGTCCAAGAATGGGCGCAGCTGCCGGGCCTGCCCGCCACCCTTCAGGTCGTAGGCGGCGCGACGGAAGAGACGATCATGGACAAGATCGAGGAGGCGGCCAGCATGACCGCCTTCGTGATCGTGGATCTGGAGGGCTTGGCGAGCCTCATGGTCAGCCACGCAATCTCGATGTCCGACCTAGTTGTGATCCCCGTCCAAGGCTCGCAGTTCGACGCCTCGCAGGCTGCCCGTCAGATCGGGCTCATCAAGCGGACGGAGAAGCGCGGGGGGAGGGCCATTCCCTACACGGTGCTGATCACGCGCACGAATCCCGCGATCATGCCCCACACCCTCAAGCACATCTTGCAGAGCTTCGACGAGCGCGCGATCCCGGTCCTGAAAACCCGCTTGTGCGACCGTGAGGCCTACCGTGCCATGTTCTCCTATGGTGGCACGCTGCAGGGCCTAGCAGGGAAGGGGGTCGCCAACACGACCGTGGCGATCAACAACGCGGCCGAGTACGCCGCGGAGATTGTGCAGCGCCTGCGCGACAAGCGCGAGCAGGCCAAGGAGGTTGCGTGATGCCCGGCCAGCCCAAGCCTGAACGCACCGATCCGCTCGGCAAGCTCGACCTCGGTGGACTGGACGACTTCAAGCCCACGCCACGCGCTGCCCAGCAGCCGAAGCCGCCGGTCGAGGCAATTCGTGCCGTCTCCGAAGCGGAAGGTTTCCCCAGCCGCGAGTCCGCCCCACGCGAGAAGGCGAAGCCGGCATTGGCCAAGGTCGAACAGCGCCGCTACCGCACCGGCCGCAACAAACAGCTCAGCCTCAAGGTGACGGAAGAGACCGCCCAGCGCTTCACCCGCCTAGCCGACGAACACCGCTTGGTGCTTGGCGAGCTGCTGGAAAGAGCGCTTGAAGCCTACGAGGCCGCCCACAAAAGGAAATGACCTTCTCAAAAGCCTATCGGGCACCGAATAGGAAGCCAAAAGAAACCAGACAGCTGCCAGGAAGACCCACGGCGCCTCCCACACAGGGCACAATCAAGGTCTGGAAGGCCAAGCCAAGCTGGTTCGTCGTCATGCGCATAAGGGCAGCTTACGGAGCGTTGAGCTCTCAAGCGTGAGATCGTGGTGATGGCCAAACGAGCATGGCCAATTTCGCCACCTGCTGGAGCTTCGCGCGGCTCCCGCCGTCGCGCGCCAGGGTGGACAGTCCCTGGATCGCCGTTATGACGAAAGCTGCCAGCGCCGTCGGATCCGCCGTGCCCGGGACGTCTCCCGCGTCGATGCCGGCGGCGATCTTGTCGCGCAACGCGGCTTCGATCTCCCGACGGATCGCGGCCAATTCCTCTTTGACATCCTCAGCCTCGGCCGAGACCGCGATCGCCGAGCTGGCCAGCAGGCACCCCGCCGGCGTGTCCGTGCGGGTGAACGCCATCGCTGCGCCGTTAATCAGCGTGCGCGCGGCTGCCTCGGCGGTGGGTGCCTCCGCGATCACGTCAATGGGCGACTGCGGCTGCGCCAATTAGCGCCGGACCGCAGATCGGAACAGCCCCTTCTTGTCGCCGTAGGCGACGTAGATGCTCGGCGGTGTAACCCCCATCGCCCGCGTAAGCTCGGCAAGGGAGGTGGCCTCATAGCCGTAGCGCCAGAACAGCAGCATGGCCGGGAGCAGGGCAGCATCTGGGTCGAATGAAAGCGGGCGGCCGGTCTTGCGCCTGGATGTTGGGTCGATTGGTTTCATATCAAACAATACGAAAATTTAAGCAATGTAGCTGACCGACAACCGCACCTTGGGCCGCTCTGACCTCGCCGTGAGCCCCCTCGCGCTGAGCACGATGACCTTCGGCACTGCGCCTTGGGGCTCGAACGAGGCAGACAGCCGGGCGGTGTTCGACGCCTACGTGGACGCGGGTGGCAACTTCGTCGACACTGCCGATGTCTATGTGTGAAAGAGCCTCAAAGGCTGACCGCTCTCTCAGGTCACTTTAAGTCATTGCTCTTAAATTAAAATTTGTACCGAAGGTGGGGCACGATCGTGCCCCACCTTCGGTACAAATTTCTTAGCTTCCATAATGGATTACATCTGCTTTGCGCGGCTTCATCCTTCGACGCCTATCTACACCACAGTCAACTTCAGTTAGATGTCGACTTCCAAAACTCTTGGCGGGGAGCATCTGAACAGTGACGCCAACCTCGTAAGGAAGACCCCGGAGGAGCGCAACCGCGTCCTGACAACTCTCTTAATACATCTCGCTGAGGCAATGATACATGAAATTATTTAATTGATATTGAGTGTTTTTTGAACAACGATGCCTCTTGGAGTTATTATTCAAATTACAAAATACTTACGTCATTTAAGTCAAGTACGAATGAATGATCTCGATCAATTCCTCGCCGGCGTCCTCGCGCGTCTCCTCGGGCAAGTTGGCCTGCGGGATCAGATACTCACGGACATGTTCCTCCAGAACCTCGGCCATCAGACCATTGATCGCACCCCGTGCGGCGGTGATGCGCTGCAGAAGATCGGAGCAGCTCGACTCGCCCTGCAAGGCGCGCTCGATGGCGTCGACCTGACCGCGCAGGCGCCGCACCCGGTTCACCAACCCGCGCTTGTCCCGCAGTACGTGCGTGTCACTCCGAGCCTGTGATCCCGCGTCGACACTGTCATCCCGTCTCGCCATCGAATTCGTCCGACCTGCCAGTTTTAGAACTTTTCCAAAGAACCCGGCTTGACAGCCGTCAGCCTCGTCACCATACCCGGTCAGGTATCCGGCCGTGCGCCGGGTCCGATGTCAACGCCTCGGGACCGATGAACCCTCGATCTAGACCCTCATCCTCCATCGGTGAAGGCCGCGCACCGTCCGGTGCGGGCTCGCGCCGGCGGGGGATGGTCGACCCGCGCGGAGCGGAGCGCCATCATCTGACGGTCTGAGCCGGCAAGACCTCGTCTCGCCAGCTTCGTCAGCTGGCGCTCAAACCTCCTCTCGGGTCGCATCCGCAACCACCCGACGAACAGGAGGTGACCATGGCTTTCGTCCACGCCCTCGCGCCCGCGCTGCCCTACGCGCTGCGGTCCGGGCTCTTCCCTCAGCGGCGCAGCGGCGCCAGCCCGGCCGCTCCCACATCGACGCGTCCCGTCACCGGTGACACGTTGGCACCGGCCAAGTGGGCGGGCGATCACGTCGTCGCCGTCTGGCGACGCGACGAAGCGGATCGTCTCGTCTGCGCCTGGCAACTCGCACCCCGCTGATCCGACAAGCCGCCGATACCCGCTGAGGTATCGGCGGCTCCGCGCTGTGAAAGCACCATGACAGGCCGATCTTCATCCACTGTGGAGCCTCCCAGTCGCGCGCGCGACCGACGGATCTCCCACACCCGCCCCGGCTCGGATCGCGAGCACGGCGTCATCTGGCGCGACAACCTCTCCTCGCGAGCGGCCTGAACCGCACCGGAATGCCTTGCCCGAGCCCAGCCGGTCGCACGCGACCCAAGCTCGGAGTCATCATGCATGGTTTCTCTCGTCCGCGATCCCCTGCCGCCGCGTCGCGGCGTGCCGTCCTTTGCGGCGGCGGATGACGATGCCGACCCGGGAGGCCGGCTTGCTCCGTCCTGTCCCGGCGCGCCCGAGGGTGTCCGCGCGACAGGGCCCGATGAGATCGCCAGGCTCTACGCCGCGCTCGATCTGGTCTCCCCGCAGACCAATCCGCGCACGGCGCGACTGCTCGCGGCCGGCGCCAAGCGCATGGCGCAGAAGCTGATCGAGGAGGCGGGCGAGGTCGCACTCGAGGCGTCGCGCCAGCACGCTCGCGCCACCGTGCGCGAGAGCGCCGATCTGCTCTACCACCTCGTCGTGCTCTGGCGCGAGTGCGGCATCGCCCCGGACGAGATCTGGGCCGAGATGTACCGGCGTGCCGAGCGCTTCGGCATCGCCGAGAAGCTGCCCAAGGGCAGCTCTGAAGCGGGCGGCGTTCGCGCCGCCGACGATTTCACCTGATCCTCGGCGTCGGACGACACCTATGACCGCTCACACCTCGGCGCTCGACGCGTCCAGCCTTCCCGCCACGGCCGTCTTGGACGAGGCCCATCGCGGCGACATTCGCGGCGCGCTCGGCACCATCGCCGAGGGCGATCACGCACCCCGGATCGGCTGGGGGGCGCGCCTCAAGACGCTCCTGGCGATCCTCGGTCCCGGGCTCATCGTCATGGTCGGCGACAACGATGCCGGCGCCTTCGGCACCTACACCCAGGCCGGCCAGAACTACGGCACGGCGCTGCTGTGGACGCTGGCGCTGCTGATCCCGGTCCTGTTCGTAAACCAGGAGATGGTGCTGCGCCTCGGCGCGGTCACGGGCGTCGGGCACGCCCGCCTCATCCTAGAGCGGTTCGGCGGGTTCTGGGGCGCGTTCAGCGTCATCGACCTGTTCCTCCTCAACGCCCTGACGCTCGTCACCGAGTTCATCGGCATCAGCCTCGGCCTCGATTATCTCGGTGTGCCAAAGCTCTGGGGCGTGCTCGCAGCTGCAATCCTCGTGATCGCGGCCGCGAGCACCGGCGACTTCCGCCGCTTCGAACGCTTCGCGCTGGCGCTCGTCGCCGGCAGCCTCCTGCTCGTGCCCGTGGTGCTGATCGTGCACCCGCCGGTAGGCCAGATCGCCCGGGACTTCCTCGTGCCGCGGCTCCCCGCGGGCGCCAAGCTCTCGGAGGTGATGCTGCTGATCATCGCCATCGTCGGCACCACGGTGGCGCCCTGGCAGCTGTTCTTCCAGCAGAGCTACGTCATCGACAAGCGGATCACGCCGCGCTTCATGCGCTACGAGAAGGTCGATCTCTGCCTCGGCATCGTGCTCGTCATCGTCGGCGCGGTAGCGATGATGGCCTTCTGCGCCGCGACCTTCGCCGGAAGGCCCGAGTTCGGCAATTTCGGTGACGCGGGCGGGGTCGCAGCCGGGCTGGAGCGGTATGTCGGCCCGGTGCCGGCGGTGCTGTTCGCGCTCGCGCTCATCGACGCCAGCATCATCGGTGCGGCCGCCGTGTCGCTGGCTACCGCCTACGCCATCGGCGACGTCCTCGCCCTGCGGCACTCGCTGCATCGCAAACCCGGCGAGGCCAAGGGCTTCTTCCTGGTCTACTCCGGACTGATTGCACTGGCCGCAGGGTTGGTGCTGACGCCCGGCACGCCGCTCGGCCTGCTCACCAACGCCGTGCAGACGCTGGCCGGCGTGCTCCTGCCCAGCGCCAGCGTGTTCCTGCTCCTGCTGTGCAACGACAGGGCCGTGCTCGGGCCGTGGGTGAACGGGCGCGCGATGAACCTGTTCACCGGCGCGGTGATCTCCGTGCTTGTGATGCTCTCGCTGATCCTGACCGCGTCCGTCCTGTTCCCGGACGCCACGAACGAGACCGTCATCGTCGGCGTGCTCGTCGGCGGCAGCCTCGTCGCGCTGGTCACCGCGGGCGCGCTCGCGCTCCTGCGTCGGCGCACGTGCGCCGACGGGTTGGCCGTCGATCCCGCGGCCGGCGACCGGGCAACCTTGCCGCGCGAGCGCTGGCGGATGCCGCCGCTGGATCAGCTCCCGCTCGCCAAGCTGTCGCTGCCGGCGCGCGTGTGGATGGTGGTGCTGCGCGCCTACCTCGTCGTCGCTGGCGGCCTCGTCCTGATGCGCATCGTCGGCCTCGCCCTCGGCGGCGAGGGCTAGACCGGTGCGGCGGCGCTTCATCCCGGCCGCCGTCCGAGCCGGCCTGCTCCGGTGGCTCAGGTCGGACCTGGCCGCGCTCCACCTCGGCCTGCACGACCCGGCTGTGTGGCGGCGCGCGGCGATCCTCGCGTGCCTGCGCGATCGCCGGCCGGATCTGCTGACGGCCGACTCGCAGGGTTCGGCTGCCCTCGCGGACCGGATCCTGAGTGACGCCCTGGGCGACTTCACTGCGGCCTCGAGCCGATGCGGACGGGCGCCATGACCGGCACGCTCACCCTCTTGCACATTGCGGGCGCCGTCGCGCTGCTCCTGTGGGGCACGCACATGGTCACGACCGGCCTCGCCCGCGGCTTCGGGCCGGAGCTGCGCGACCTGATCGGGCGCGGGCTCAAGGGCCGAGCACGCGCCTGTTTCGCGGGTCTGCTCGTCACGGCGGTGCTCCAGAGCAGCACCGCCACCGCGCTCATGGCGACCGCCTTCGCCGCGAGCGGCACCCTCGACCTCTCGGCCGGCCTCGCCCTCATGCTCGGCGCCAACGTCGGTACGGCGTTGATCGTGCAGGTGCTGTCCTTCGACGTGGCCGCGGCCGCCCCCATCCTGATCCTGTTCGGGTTCCTGTTGTTCCGCGCGCGCGCGGATCGGTCCAAACCGCGCAATCTCGGCCGGGCACTGATCGGCCTCGGCTTGATGCTGACGGCGCTCGCGTTGCTCGGACAGTGCCTCACCGCCGTCGAGGCCACGCCGATCCTACGCAGCCTCGTGGGGGCGCTTGCGGCCGAGCCGGTCCTGGCCGTCCTGGCGGCGGCGATGCTCGCCTGGGCGGCTCATTCCAGCGTGGCGGCGATCCTGTTCATCGTCTCGCTCGGGGGTGCAGGCGTGATCACCCTTGAGGGTGCCCTCGCCCTCGTGCTCGGCGCCAACCTCGGCGCGGCACTGCCGCCCTATCTTGAAGCAGCCGGTGCGCCGGCAGCGCGCCGGCTTCCCCTGGGCAACCTGCTCGTGCGAGCGGCCGGCTGCGCCGCCGCGCTGCCGCTCCTCGACCCGATCACCGCAGGTCTCGCCGAGTTCGGCGTCGCTGACCCCGCGCGCGGAGCCATGGCGTTCCACCTCGCGCTCAACCTCGCGCTCGCCATCCTCGTCCTACCCTGGACGGCCGCGCTTGGCCGCCTCACCACGCGTCTCTTGCCCGCGCCGATCATGCCTGAGAGCGCACGGCAAGACGCGCCGATCGCGGAACTCCCGCACCACCTCGACCTCACCGCCCTGGCGACCCCGAGCCTGGCCCTCGCCAACGCCGCCCTTGAAGCCCTGCACATGGCGGATCTGGCCGGCGCAGCCCTGCGCGATGCCCTTCAGGCGTTCCGCACCGGAGATCGGACCTTGGCCGGTGCAGCCGGGCGGCGGGACGCGGCCATCGACCGGATCGGGCTCGCGATCCGGCGTTACCTGGCCGACCTCGGCGGCGAGGAGGTCGGCACCGTCTCGGCGGATGCGCAGGCGCGAGCCCAGGAGATCCTGACCTTCGTGCTCAACCTCGAGCACGTCGGTGACATCATAGCCCATAACCTGGTCGCGTTCGCCAGCCGGCGGCTGAAACGGACCGGCGAGCCGTTCTCCGTCGAGGAACTCGCCGACATCGAACGGCTCCACGCCGAGGCGCTCACCAGCCTGCAGCTCGCGCTCGCTGCGTTCCTACGCGACGACCTCGACGCCGCGCGGTCGGTGGCCCGGCGCAAGGGTCTCCTGCGCGCGCTGGAGCGCGCGGCCATCGACCGGCACGTCGCGCGCCTGCGCGATGCGCCGCACGACGCCGATCCGGCCGCGATGGCGGAGGCGAATGCGCTGTTCCTGCGGACGCTGCGCGATCTGCGCCGGGTGCACTCGCACGTCGCCGCGCTGTGCGCGCCCCTGCTCGAACGGCGGCACGAGGCGGTGCTCGGCGGCGAGGACGAGACCATCTCGGCCGGCGGTCCGGGCGGCGACGGCGAGGATCCGGTTCAGGAGGCGTCGAGCCTCCGGCCGGCAGCTTGAGCGGGAGACGACCATGCGGCTTGTCATTGGGGGCAGCGGTCATCTGGAATACCGGGATCTCGTGAGCTTCGAGTTGGCGAAGCTGCACCGCCGCTGCCGAGTCATGGTCCTGATCCACGGCGGTCTGGGCGGCGTCTGCGCGGCGGCCGAGGACTGGGCGCGGCGGGCCGGTGTGCACGTGGTGCGCTACCCGCCGAACTGGGTTCGCTACGGTAAGACGGCGGAGGCGGTGCGCAACCGATTCATGCTGAAGGACGCCCGACCCGATCTAGTGGCGGCCTTCCCCGGCGGCCCGCACACGCTGGATCTCGTGCGATGCGCCCTTCGGGCACGGCTCGCCGTCTACGAGGTGCCCGAGCGCGACGTGCCGGCCCAGACGATCCTCGACCGTGCGGACGGGCCGCCGGGTCGAGATCGCTCGAACGGGCTTCGAAGCCAGCGCGCTATCGTGCTGCACATCTGAACATCGACCGACACAGGGAGATCATCGTGGTTCGGCATCCCAACCTCGCGAGGCTGCTCTCAGGCCTCGGTCGATCGGCGTTCGGGCTGACGATGCGGGCCTACCGCGCCGGCCTGATCGGGCGGCGCGGCGCCCTGATCGGGACGCAGGTCGCGCATCAGCTGAGCCGAATGGGCTTGCAGGTCGCGCTCGACCACCGGCCGCTCGCGCGGCCACCCCGCGCAGGGCCGGGGACGGAGCGAGGCTCGACCGCGGGGCCAGCCGAGCTTCCGGTGCTGGTGCATATCCTCGAACACGCACTGCACGTCCTCTCGATCCTGCCGCGGATCATGCGCTCACGCCGTTTCGGGACGGCTCTGCTGATCCGCCTCGCCGTTGCCGGTCTGGGCGACGTGGGTTTTGCCATGCTCCGTCATGAACATATCGCGTGATCCAAGCTCCCGAATGGATCCGAGATCTCATCAAACATTCGTTTTATCGTAGATGCACAAAAAGATGAAATTCATACAGTAAAAATTGAGGCTATGCCATGAGATATCTGCAAATTCAGATCTTATCGCCGATCGAGAAGCTTTTATCGCTTCTGGGTGGCGCCGTCGCGATCCTATGCTTGGACCAAGCGCGGGCCGCCGAATGGAGAGGTTCATCGTCGGATCGCCCGACCGTCGCAGACTGGTCCGGCGGGTATCTGGGCGTCGAGGGCAGCGCCGGAGACGCCTACGGCAGCTTCAACTTCGACGCGGGCTCGGTCGAGCGTCGCTCCGTGCCGGCGTTTCGAAGCGGGGATAGCACTGGCCGCAGCGATCAGGGACGCAATGCCACGACGGTGCTGGGCGGTGTCGTCAGCGGCTACAACTGGCAGACCGGTCCGTACGTCTACGGCCTGGAGGCGGACCTCTACGGCGCAAACCTGAAGCGGCCCGTGTCGTCGACCGTGCCGGGGTTCGGCTTCGAGAACGGCGACGCCTCCTTCAGTCTCATCCGCGCTCAGGCAGATCTGTTCGGCGCTGCCCGCGCCCGTATCGGCTACGCGTTCGAACGCAACCTCGTCTACGCCACCTTCGGCCTCGCGGGCGCCGAGACACGCTTCCGCTCCACGTTTCCCGACCTGGATACCGGCTTCGCCGGGATCGCAAGGCGTGACCACTCCTATCTCGGCTTCACACTCGGGGCCGGCGTGCAGTTCGCAATCGCTGAGAACCTCGCCCTGGGCATCGACTATCGCTATGCCGATTACGGCAGGAGCGCTCGCTTCGGTCTCGGCAGCGTTGCGGGTCCGGACGGCGGGGCGTTCTCGACCCAGGCCTCGTTCACCTCAAACCAAGTGATGGCGCGGCTCCTCTGGGTTCCCGGAGGACTGCGCCTGCCCCCCGAACCCGACGAGCTCGCCCCCCACGATCCGGACAACGGCGACACCGGCCGCTTCTCGCTGCACGGCCAGACGACGTTCATCGACCAGGGGGTGACGGGCTTCCATTCGCCTTACCGCGGCGACAACAGCCTCGTGCCGCATCAGGCGCGCGGCACGCTCACCGCCACCGCCTTCCTCGGGTTCAAGCTGACCGACAACACCGAGCTGTATTACAATCCTGAGTTCGACCAAGGCTTCGGTCTGAGCCGCACGCTCGGCGTGGCCGGCTTTCCCAACGGCGAGGCGCAGAAGGCCGGCTCGTCCTCTCCGAAGCTGCGCTCGCAGCGCTACTTCGTGCGTCAGACCTTCGGGCTCGGCGGCGAGACCGAGACCGTGCCGGACGGGCCGAACCAAGTCGCGATCACACGGGATATCGAGCGGATCACCGTCGCGGCGGGCAAATTCGCGCTGGGCGACTTCTTCGACGGCAACATTTATGCCCACGATCCGCGCGTCGACTTCATGAACTGGTCGCTCTGGGAGTCGGCGGCCTACGATTTCCCGGCCAACCTGCCCGGCTACACCCAGGGCATCGTGGTCGAGTACAACCGTCGCGAGTTCGCGCTGCGCGCAGCCTATACCCAGGTCCCCAAGCTCCCGAGTACGGATCCGCTCGATCCGCGCTTCCCGCGCCGGGGCGGGGCCGTGGTCGAGTTCGAGGAACGCCACGTGCTCCCGATCCTCGACCAGCCGGGAAGGCTGAGGATCGGCGCGTTCTCGCACGAGGGACGTACCGCCAACTACCGGCAGGTGGTCGCGCTCGCGGACTCGATCGACATCCCCGACGTCAACACGGCCGTGAACCTCAGCCGGAGAACCCGCAACAAACGGGGCGCCTACATCAATCTCGAACAGGCGCTCACGCCGGAGATCGGCCTGTTCGCCCGGGTCAGCGCCGCCGATGGCCGCAATGAGAACCTCTCCTTCACCGATGTCGATCGGAGCGCCTCCGGTGGGTTCTCGTTCAAGGGCTCCCTGTGGGAGCGACCGAGCGACACGATTGGCATCGGCGCGATGATCAACGGCCTGTCGCGCGCGCATCGGGACTACTTTGCCGCAGGCGGCCTCGGCCTCGTGATCGGTGACGGGCAGTTGCGTTACGGGCCAGAGCGCGGCATCGAGACCTACTATGCGCTGGGTTTGACAAACACGGTGACAGTGTCGTTCGACTATCAGTTCATCGACAATCCTGGTTACAATAAGGATCGCGGCCCAGCCAATTTTTTCAGTAGTCGTCTACACATCGATTTTTAGTTTCTATTTTTGAAATTCACAACCAGTCCAGATGTATATGCCTCACATACTCTGAATCATTATTTCTATCATGTATATCTCGATCTAACCGATCCGTGGGATCCGCGCGTTCAGGCAGACATCAGCCCGAGGCGTACGCAAGTAATCGCGGCCTGCGTGCGCGTCGTCACGTTCAGCTTGCGCATCACGCGGTCTACGTGGAAGTTCACCGTCCGCTCGCTGATACCGAGGAGGGCGGCGATGGCGACAGAGGATTTGCCTTCCACCACCCGGGCGAGGACCTCCCGTTCGCGTTCGGTCAGCGTCGGGCGCTCGGTGTCCCCCACGGCCGGCGCTGTCCGCTGCAGGACGTTGTGCAGGACGGCCAGCAGCAGCTCGAAGTCGATGGGCTTGGCGACGAAGTCGTCGCAGCCCAGCTGGCGCGCCTCGATCTGGTTCTCCCGGCCGGCGAAAGCCGTCAGCAGCACGAACGGGGTCCGCGAGCCGGTCTTGCGCAATGCGCGCAGCAGTTCGAGCCCGCTCAGGCCCGGAAGGTCGATGTCGCAGAGGATCGCGTCGTGCGCCTCGCCCAACCGCGCCAAACCTTGCATGCCGGTGATCGCAAGATCGACACGGAAGCCCGCCTCTGCGAGCACCTCGTTGGTGAGTTCGGCGATGTCGGGATCGTCCTCGATGCACAGGATGCGCCGCGTCACGGCTTCGCTCCGGGCAGATGCAGGTGTACCGTCGTGCCCCGGTCGACCTGGCTCTCGATGCGAACCTGGCCGCCATGCGCCTCGACGAAATGGCGCACGAGATGCAGGCCGATGCCGAGGCCAGGAACACCGCCGCTGTTGGCGGCGCGATAGTAAGGCTCGAAGACCCGATCGAGTTCCTCCAGGGCGATCCCGACGCCGTGGTCGGCCACCGTGATCTCGCTTCCGTCGAGTAGGGCCGAGCGGCCGGCGTGGATGCTGATCGCGCAAGGCTGCGGCGAGTACTTGATCGCGTTCGAAACGAGGTTCGACACCGCCTGATGGATCAGGACGCGGTCGCCGTGCAGGGTTGGCTCGGCCACGCACACGGCGATGTGAACATGCGCGGCCTCATATTCGGCCACGAGCGCCTCGAGGAAAGGGACTGCCTCGATCGCCTCGCGGTTCAGCAAGATCTCTCCACGGCCGACTTCGGCAGCGAGGCGGACGCGCTCGACCAGACCCTTGAGGCGCGTCGCGGCGTGTCGGATCTTCTCGCTGCGAGCGATGATGTCCATCGGCTCGATCGTCTGCGCCAGCTTGCCGAGGCGATAGCCTTGACCGTCGATCGCAGTCAGCGCCGTCGCGATCTCGTGAGTCAGGATCTGCACGAACCGCCGTCCGGTCTCGGCCACCAGCCGTTCTTCGGTCAGACGTGCGTCGACCAGGGCGTGGTTGCGCCGTCGTTGCTCGACCAGGAAGGCGACGAGCCACTGCGCGGCGACCGCGATCACGCGGTTGACGACGAAGCTGAGGACGATCCCGCCCTCCGGCGGTCGAATGAACGAGCCGACCAACGAGGCGGCGGTGGCGAGGGCGGCGAGACGGAACGTGCTGCCGGGACCCATGTAGACGCCGAGGAGGATCGGCAGCGTGTAGGCGAAGCAGATCGAGACGTTGTCGGCGGGCTCGAAGAGATCAGCCGTGAACACGCCGACCACGAGGAGGAGCGCGAGGGCGAGCCTCGGCTTGAGACTAAGCATCGGCAACGTGGTAATTTGGAAGAGCGCTCGTCGCGCCGCGCGACTCGGCTCGATGAGCAGAGGGCGCGCGCGCATGAGACCGACAGGGCTAGCGGCGCGCTTGGGTAACGCTCGGGTTCCCGTATGGTGCGCGCTCGCCAACGCTTTACCCTCCTTACCGACGTAACCCAACACCGATTGAAAGCTCGGGACGGATCGCCGCTACCAATCTTTCACAGAACCTGAGCTGCGACATTCTCGCCGGAACTTAGGGTAGTAGAGCGAGGATCGCGCCGACCTGCAACCTGTCAAACCTGACAGTTAGACGACCCGCGCACGCCGCCCACCGCTTGTAAAAATCATCATACACTTGCCACGGTCCGATATAAAAACCCTAACACTAGGTTGCTAAGCTCAACTTCCGAGGGTGTGCGCCTGTCAGAACTGACAGTTGCCGAAGGAGGAGCAACGCTCTACCGCGAAGCTGCGCCTGTGTGAGCCGGCCGCTCGGGCGTCGGTGCCCGCGACAAGCCAGCGCGATACACGCTGATGCTTCCTGTTCGCAATGTTTAGTTCTGTATGCATCGAGCTGCAAAAGTATGCGCGGCAGTCGTTTAGAAAGGTCGCGGCATGGATGTGCGTAATCAGCTCCGGCCTGATCTTCTCGATGCTGAAGCCGGGACACCGCTGAGGCCATTCGGCTCGCCGACGCTGAAGATCGCCGCCGCGTCTATGCTTCTGATCGGCACCGTCGCGGCGGTTGCCATCTGGCCCGACGCCGCACGCGACGTCGCTGGCAGGACGGCAGCACTCGTCACCGGCCTGTCCGGCCGCCGCGCGGACAGAGCCGATGCTTCCGAACCGGCGACGACAATCGCGGTCGAGCGCAGCTTTCGGCCGACGCCGATGCAGCTCGCGTCGTTCGGGATCACGAGCGTTCAGGCGACCGAGTTCCGACCGCAAGGACTGGCCGAAGGGCGCATCGCGCTCAACGATGACGACAACGTGCCGGTCTACTCTCCCTATGCTGGGCGTGTCACCAAGATCACCGCCAAGGCAGGTGACGACGTGAGGGCGGGCCAGCCCCTGTTCACCGTCGAGGTGACCGACATGGTCCAGGCGCAGAACGATTTCCAGAGCGCGATCAACGCCCTCAACAAAGCCCAGGAGCAGCTCAAGCTCAACCAGATCATCGCCGCGCGCCAGCAGGTGCTATTCCAGGCCAAAGCCGCCGCGCTCAAGGATTATCAGAGCGCCGAGAACGACGTCATCTCGGCCCAGAGCGACAAACAGACCGCGGAGGCGGCCCTGGAGGCGGTCAAGAACCGCCTGCGGATCCTGGGCAAGACCGACGCGGAGATCGCCGCGTTCCAGAAGAACAGCAGCATGAGTCCGGAGACGGTGATCCGAGCGCCGATCGCCGGGACAGTCGTGCAGCGCAAGGTCGGCCTCGGCCAGTACCTCGGCACCGGCAGCGATCCGGTCTTCACCATCGGCGATCTCGCGACCGTGTGGCTGATCGCCAACGTGCGCGAGAGCGACATCCCCCGCATCCGGCTCGGTCAGCCGGCCGTGGCGACCGTCAACGGCTTCGGCGACCGCACCTTCCGCGCGCGTGTCACCTACATGGCCGCGAGCCTCGATCCGGCGACGCGCCGGCTCGCGGTCCGGTGCGAGGTCGAGAACCCCGATCAAGAACTCAAGCCTGAGATGTTCGCGCGGTTCGCGATCATCACCGGCGACGCCGTGAGCGGCCCGGCGGTCCCAGAGAGCGCGGTCGTTCAGGAGGGGGACCGCGCGCATGTCTGGGTGCTGCGCCCGGACGGCGCGGTCGAGGCCCGCGAGATCAAGCTCGGGCTGCGTGACGGTGATCTTCTGCAGGTCACCGAGGGCTTGCAGACCGGCGAACGGATCGTCTCGCGCGGCGCCCTCTTCATCGATCGGGCCGCGAGCGGAGAGAAGGCTTCATGATCACCGATCGACGAGCTTCGGCTTGCACCGCAACCGACCGCGGGAAGTTGTCATGACCGGCGTCATCACCTTCGTCCTGCGCCAGCGCGTCCTCGTCCTCCTGCTGTTTCTCGCGACGCTGGTAGTCGGCGCGGCCAGCTATGCCCAACTGAACATCGAGGCTTATCCCGACCCCGTGCCGCCGCTCGTGGACGTGATTACCCAGAACCCCGGCCAATCGGCCGAGGAGATCGAGCGCTACATCACCATCCCGCTGGAGGTGCAGCTCGCCGGCATCCCGAATGCCACCGTCGTGCGGACGATCTCGCTGTTTGGCCTCTCCGACGTGAAGGTCCAGTTCAACTACAATTTCACCTATGAGGAGGCCGAGCAGCGGGTCCTCAACCGCTTGTCGCAGCTCAGCCCCCTGCCGAACGGCGCCCAGCCCTCAATCTCGCCGGTGAGCCCGATCGGCGAGATCATGCGCTATCAGCTGGTCGGACCGAAGGGGTTCTCGCCCACCGACCTCAAGACGCTCCAGGACTGGATCCTGCAGCGGCGGTTCAAGGCGATCCCCGGGGTCATCGACGTCACCGGCTTCGGCGGCAAGACCAAGGAATATGAGATCGCCGTCGACCTCGCCCGGCTTCAAGGGCAGGGCCTGACCTTGGTGCAACTCGTCACGTCCCTGAACAACTCCAGCATCAACGTCGGCGGTCAGACGCTGAACATCGGCGAGCAAGCGGCCGTGGTGCGCGGCATCGGTTTGATCCGCGATCCGGACGACATCCGCAACACCATGCTCACGCAGGTGAACGGAACGCCCGTGCTCGTGCGCGACGTCGCCGAGGTGCGGGTCTCGAACGCACCCCGGCTCGGCATCGTCGGCCACGACGATCAGGACGACATCGTGCTCGGCATCGTGCTGCTGCGCCGCGGCAGCCCGAGCCTGCCGACGATCCAGCGCGTGGAAGCCGAGATCGAGAAGATCAACGCGAGCGGCATTCTCCCGCCCGACGTGCGCATCGTGCCGCTCTACGACCGGTCGGGGCTGATCGGCAAAACCACGCACACGGTGATGCACAACCTCGTCTTCGGCGTGGCGCTCGTGTTCGTGGTTCAGTGGCTGTTCCTGGGCTCGCTGCGAAGCGCCATCATCGTGGCGGCGACGATCCCGTTCGCCCTCGCCTTCGCGGTGGCGATCTTGGTGATCCGCGGCGAGTCGGCCAACCTGCTGTCGCTCGGTGCCATCGACTTCGGCCTGATCGTCGATGCGACCGTGATCATGGTCGAGAACGTCTTCCGACACTTGTCGGAGCATCCCGGCGGTCCGATCACGCACGCCGATGACGCTGGCGATGAGGGGTCGGCCCTGACGGGCAAGCTCGGCACCATCAGTTTCGCCGCGTCCGAGGTGAACCGGGCGATTTTCTTCTCGGCGACGATCATCATCGTCGGCTTCCTGCCACTGTTCACGCTGAGCGGCGTTGAAGGGCACATCTTCGGGCCGATGGCCAAGACCTACGCGTACGCGCTGATCGGCGGCCTGCTCGCGACCTTCACGGTCTCGCCGGCCCTGTCGGCCCTGATCCTGCCGAACGAGATGGAGGAGCGCGACACGCTCATCGTGCGCCTCCTGCACTTCGGGCACACGCGCTTCCTGCGCTTCGCCTTGGGCAACAAGATCCTGACGCTCGGCGCCATGCTCGTCGTCCTGCTCGTCGCCGGCACGATGGTCCGCTCGCTCGGCCTGGAGTTCCTGCCCAAGCTCGAGGAGGGCAATCTCTGGATCCGCGGGACGATGCCACCCTCGATCTCGCTCGAGGCCGCGAACACCTACGTCAACCGGATACGCGCCGTGCTCAAGGCGTATCCGGAGGTGGAGACCACGATCACGCAGCATGGCCGGCCCGACGACGGCACGGACGCGACCGGCTTCTTCAACGTCGAGATCTTCGCACCGCTGACCGACGAGGAGACTTGGCCATCGGGGCTGACCAAGGAGCGGCTCGTCGAGGATATGTCAAAGACGCTGGAGGAGCACTTCCCCGGCGTCGAGTTCAACTTCTCCCAGTACATCCAGGACAATGTCGAGGAAGCGGCTTCCGGCGTGAAGGGCGAGAACTCCGTCAAGGTGTACGGCAACGATCTCAGCGCGATCTCGCAGGCGGCCGAGCAGATCAAGGCGGCCCTGGCCGAGGTGAAGGGCATCACCGACTTGGCGATCTTCACCTCACTGGGTCAGCCGACGGTCCGCATCACCGTCGATCGCGAGAAGGCGGCCCGGTACGGGCTGGCGCCCGGGGATGTGAACACCACGGTTCAGGCCGCGATCGGCGGTCAGACCGCGGGTGACGTGTACGAGTATGGCTCGGATCGGCACTTCGCGATGCGCGTGCGCCTGGCCTCGGCGTACCGCCGCGACCTCGCCACGATCCGCAACATCACGGTGGGCGCCCAGAATCCGAGCGGCGGCGTGATTCCCGTGCCGCTTTCTGAGATCGCCACGGTCGAGCTCGTCTCGGGCGCCTCGTTCATCTATCGCGAGGGTCAGCAGCGCTACATCCCGGTCAAGTTCTCGGTGCGGGGACGCGACCTCGGCGGCGCCGTGATCGAGGCGCAGAACCGGGTCGCCCAGCAGGTCCAGTTGCCGCCGGGCTCTCACCTCGAATGGGTCGGCGAGTTCGGGAACCTGCAGGACGCGATCGCCCGACTGAAGGTCGTCGTCCCGATCACGCTCGCGCTGATCGCCCTGCTCCTTTACATCAACTTCTCATCGGCCACCGACATGCTGCTGACGCTGTCGGTGATCCCGATGGCGATGATCGGCGGCATCTTCGCCCTCGTGCTGACGGGGACGCCGTTCTCGGTCTCGGCGGCGATCGGCTTCATCGCGCTGTTCGGCATCTCGACCATGGAGGGCGTGATCCTGCTCGCCTACTACAACCAGCTCGTCGAAGACGGCTGGCAGCGCCGCAACGCGGTGTTCCAGGCCGCGACGGTGCGGATGCGCCCGGTGATGATGACCTGCGTCGCGGCCTGCGTCGGCCTGCTGCCGGCCGCCTTGTCGACCGGCATCGGCTCGCAGGTCCAGAAGCCGCTGGCGCTGGTTGTGGTTGGCGGCATCCTCCTGGCGCCGGCCCTGATCCTGGTCGTTATGCCGATCCTGATCTCGCTGTTCTCGCGGCGGCGACCGGCCAGGAGCACGCAGGTTCGACCCAAAGTACAGGCCGTGTCCGCCCCTTAAACGTCCCGCAATCGCCATAGAGAACGGTCAAGCTCAGATGCTTGCCGTCGCTCGACGGACCACGCCTGCAGAAGTGCCTCGATGCGTCCCGATCTCGATCATCATGCCGCGCGATATCCGGTGCGGGACGGGATGTTCGTCCGCGTGTCGGAAGGATGGGTAATCCCGCTGACGATGGCCCTCGGTCGTCTCTCTCGGTATGGCGGCGTCATACTGCTGGCTTGGAGCGTCGCCGCCTGCGCGGTGGGGCCGAACTTCATGCCGCCGGAGGATCCGCCGGTCAGCCGCTACACCAGGGAGCCGCTGAAGAACCCGTCGGCCGCCGACAAGATTCGCACCCGGCAAGGCGGCTCGGCCGACCAGAGCTTCGCCTCGGGCGCCGACATCCCCGGCCAGTGGTGGACGCTGTTCCATTCCAAGGCACTCAACCGCCTCGTCGAGCAGGCGCTGGCCAACAACCCGACGCTGGAGGCCGCGCAGGCCTCCCTGCGGGTAGCGCAGCAGAACGCGCTCGCCCAGAAGGGCACGCTCTATCCGAGCCTGACCGCGACGCCTCAGGCCGAAGGCATCCAGGCCCCGGGCCTCGACCTGCAATCGCCGCTGCAGAACCAGACCCAGTACCTCTACAGCCTGTTTACCCCGCAGGCGGTGGTCTCGTACAATCCAGACGTGTTCGGCGGGAACCGGCGGCAGATCGAGTCGCTGGAGGCCGCCACCGAGAACCAGCGCTTTCAGCTGGAGGCGGCCTATCTAAGTCTGACCGCCAACGTCGTCGCCGCCGCCATCCAGGAGGCATCCCTGCGCGCGCAGATCGATGCGACGCAGAAAGTGATCCAGGCGCAGATCGAGGTGCTGCAGCTGTACAACAAGCAGCTGTCGCTCGGGCAGATCGCCGGGGCCGACGTGGTGCAGCAGCAGGCGGCGCTCGCCCTGTCGCAGCAGCTGCTGCCACCGCTGGAGAAGGCGCTCGCGCAGCAGCGCAACCTGCTCACCGCACTCGCCGGGCGTCTGCCCTCCGACGAGGTCCCGGAGACCTTCCGTCTCTCGGCATTGAGGCTGCCGACCCGGCTTCCGGTGAGCCTGCCCTCGCGGCTCGTGCAGCAGCGCCCCGACGTCAAGGCGGCGGAAGCCATGGTGCAGCAGGCGAGCGCCAGCGTCGGCGTCGCGGTCGCCAACCGCCTGCCCCAGTTCACGCTGACGGCCACGGGCGGATCGAGCGCGACGCAAATAACCCAGATTACCAACCCGGCCGCCTCGTTCTTCACGATCGTCGGCCAGGCGACGGCACCGATCTTCGATGCCGGCACCCTGTTCCGACGCCAGCGGGCCGCCGAGGAAGGCTTGACCCAGGCGCAGGCGCAGTACCGCGCCACGGTGATCACCGCCTTCCAGAACGTCGCCGACGCGCTGCGAGCGCTGCAGGCCGACGCCAGGGCGGTGGCCGCCGCCGACGCAGCGGTCAATGCGACGAACCAGAGCCTGGAGCTGGTCCGCAAGCAGTTCACGGCCGGCTCGGTGACCTCGACGCAAGTGCTGATCGCCCAGCAGGGTTACCTGTCGGCGCTGGTCACCGCGGCGGGTGCTCGCGCGACCCAGTACGCCGACACCGCGGCGCTGTTCGTGGCGCTGGGCGGCGGCTGGTGGAACCGCGCCGACGTGGCGCCGCCGCCCCCGGAGAAGGATCCGCTGAAGTTCCTGTGATCCAGCATCTCTCCGTAACCCGAGGCGATGGCAGTGTTGGTTCGTCGAACCCGTCCGCTGTTCTCGGAACGACCCGATCCAGTGAATACAAGGGCACAGAGCACATGCGGCATCGACGACCTCGCATCGATCGGATCGGTCCCTCCCATGATGGCGAGGGACTACTGTACGACCAGTCCGGCAGGCTCTCTGAAGCGCTGGATCAGGTCGGTCTCGCCTGCCGGGACTTTACGCCCACCTCCGCCGACGATCATCGGCGAGCCGCGAGGGTTGCGAGAATGGTCTGCGCGACGGCACTCGGCCTTCTCGTTGGAATGGCCGGCCTCAAGACCGCGTCGGCCGCCGACCTGATCGTCTCAGAGCCCGTCGGTCGGTTCCTGGCGACCTGCGAGACTCTCGCGCGGTCCTGCTACGCCGACGCCTGCGGTCGAGATCAGATCGATGCGGCTTCGGGCTGCCGAGGCCAGTGCCCAAGCTCGGTCGTGATCAGCGTCGTGCCCGCTGCCTGTCCGCTAACCGATCCGCGCGCGAGCATCGACGCCGCCGCGCGATCATCGTTCGTCCACGATGAACCTCGCCTATCCTCCGCGCGAGGTGCGGTCGAACTGGTGCTGAGCCGGCGCACGGAAGCGCTGACGACGGTGGCTCAGACCCTGCGCTACGCCGAGCGCGCGAGCAACGGAGCCTTCGCGGTCGAGCGGGTGCACGCCGAGCACCGGCTCGGTGAGCCGTATACCCGGGTTCACATCTGCTACCGCCTCGGCGACCGATCGACGGCGCCGATCTGCAACATCGATTATCTCGTGACTCGCGATCCGCCGCACGTCGAGCCGGCCGACCGGTTCGACGGCATCGGTCGCGACCTCGAGCAGGGTCCCCAGGCCTTCCTACGGGCCCTCGCCCGCGAAGCGGAGCACCAACAGCAGCCGGCCCCGCTGCAGGCGTTGCGTCGGGTCCTCGAGCCGCTCAATCCCTACGACTGGCGCTGACGGCAAACCCATCGCGCTCGCCGCCTCCGGTCCGGTGTGGGGTTCGAACGGCTTCGGACGTCGCGCGACGCCGGCGCTTTACCGACCTGTACCAGATGTCGAACCGGTACCGGGCGTGACCGACTTGCCCCCCTGCGAGATGTTGGAGTTGCCGGTGCTGCCCGCAGGCAGCCCAGAACTCGTGCTTGAGGTACCCGGTGATGTCGCCCCGTTGACGGCGCCCGTGCCACTGACGCCGCTGGAGCCCGTACCACCGGTTCCAGAAGCAGAGCCGCCGGCACTGCCGCCCGCCCCAGCTCCGCCCGCGCCACCGCCGGCTCCGCCACCCGCGGCGGCTACACCGGCTACCATGCCGATGACCATCAAGGCCGCGATCAGCGGCGTGCGGATATCGACTCTCATTTTGCCTCCGGTCATGGCGTGGACGGCGCGTTCGAGACGCGCTGCAATCGAGCCAACCGGACCGGGGATGGCGCTGTTCCGAGATCGGGGATTCTCACGATGTCGGTAGCCGCATCCCATATCTCATCGAAGCCTTTGTCAGCGCCGTGACGGCCACCGCCAGCATGCCGATGCCGAAAGCGAGGCGTGCGACGACACGATGGGGCGCACGATCGCGGCAAACGCTGCGCACGGTGCAGGATCGTACGATCAGAAGCCGGGCCACGCACCGGGGATCGTCTCGCCATAACCCCAACCTGTGAACGGCGGAGCGGATACCCGCTGCTTGGTCACAGGCGGGAGGTAGCTGGACAGCGGCCTGTGCACCTCCCAGTCCATCCAACCTCGCGCACGATCGGCGGCGGCCCTGCGTCTGAGCGTGAGGTCCATGTCACTTGCGCGTGAAGCCCTGTGATCATGGTGAGCCTTGACGCCGCGCACACGTGCCTCGGCAGACACGTCTGTCAGAAACATGACGAGCGGGAGGACCATCACCGAAATTAGCCGCATCGGAGTTCCCTGCGCATGATATGAGGGGTAATCATCGCAGCACGGGCACGAACGGCATCGAGCCGACGGTCGCCTCATCCTCGCCGAGGCTGTGCCCGGTCGAGCGACTATCCCCTCTCAACGGTTCGCCGTGGTGACGGGCGAGGTGACCCCGCCCAGCGACACCCAGGCGATGGCGTCCTGGCTCTCGCGCTTGACGAAGACATAGCCGGTCCGGTGCCAGGGTAAGATGTCGTTGGTCTTGTTGTCCAGGACGAGGTCGCCGCGATCGGTCAGCAGGGTGAGTACGGCGTGACCCTCGCCGTTGGCGTCCACGACCACGGTCATCCGCATCGCCCGGCGCGGCAGACCCGCCTCGGCGAGCAGATGGCGCTTCAGGAGCTGATAGTCCTCGCAGTCGCCGAAGCCGTCCTCGGCCAGGTTCCATTGATCGGCTACGTGCCAGTGGTCCATGTCGGTCATCGGCTGCACCGCCTTATTCACCCGGCGGTTGATCGAAACGATGGTCGACCA
>NZ_BBUX01000054.1:0-43564 GCF_000974725.1 Methylobacterium sp. ME121 | reverse complement strand
CCGGCACCGGCGAGGTCACCAGCAACATCGTCAGCGTCGCGAGCGCCGCCGAGAAGACCGGGGGCGCCGCCGGGCTGGTCCTGGCCGAGGCGTCGCGGCTCTCGGAGCAGTCCGAGCACCTGAACGCCGAAGTGGCGCGCTTCCTGGACCGGGTTCGCGCGGCCTGACGCGGGCCCCCGACGCGCTCCCGACGGCGTCCGGGCCGATCCGCCCGGACGCCGTCGTCTCGAGGACCTAGACGGAGCGGCTGCCGCCCTCGTTCCGGCGCTTGGCCATGAACGCGTCGAACTGCTCGCGATCCCGGGCGCGCTTCAGCTCCTCGACGAAGTCCGAGAAGGCGCGGCTCTCTTCCTCGAGAGCGCGGCGCTGCGCTTCCAGGCGGTCGAGCTCGGCCCGGCGATACTCGTCGAACGCGGCGTTCCCGGTGCCGCCGCGGCGGTTGGCGGCCTCGAAGGCGCGGGCGAAGCGGGACGCGGGACGCCCACCGTCGAACTCGGAGACCGTCCGGCGCGCGGCGTCCCGCAGCTCGGCGAAGGCCGGGTAGCCGGCGAACTTCCAGGCGACCAGCGCGAGGCCGATCGGCCACCAGTAGATGAAGCCGACCACGATCGCGCCGATCTCGAGCGACCGACGCGGGAACGGGCCGGACCGGCAGAGCCTGCCGGTCGCCCAGGGAGAGGAGGATTGAGAGGTCACGGCTGTGCTCCGCTGTTCATGTGAACGCGGTTAACATGCGGGTCCGGCGCGGGCCTTTCAAGGCCGACCGGCGCCGTCGTCGCGCTCGCCGGGGCGCCCAGCTCCGTGGACGAGGGCGAGCACTCCGGCCCGCAGGAGCTCGTACTTGTCGGGGAAGCCGGGGCCGCGCGGCAGATGTCCGGCGGCCGAGAGGGTCGCGAGGCCGTGGGCCAGGGCCCAGACTTCCAGGGCGATGAAGCGCGGCGCCACGCCACCGAATCCGTCCGCGAAGGTCGACTGCAGCGCTTCCACCAGGAGATCGAAGGGGCTCGGCCGCGCATCCGCGCCGGCGGCGCCGGCGGGCGTATCCGGTTCGGCCCCGCCCGCGGGCGCGCCGCGGGTCTCGAAGATCGCCGCGTAGTAGGCCGGCTCCTCCTCGGCGAAGGCGAGATAGGTCTCACCCATCCGGGTGAACCGCTCCAGGGGCGTCCCGCGCGACGTCAGGGCCCGCGCCAGGCGCGCGGCGAGCTCGGCGAAGCCGCGCCCGGCGAGTTCCTCCAGAAGCGCCTCGCGGCCCCGGAAATGGCGGTACAGCGCGGCCGGCGTCACGCCCACGAGGCGCGCAGCGTCGACAAGGGTGAAGCCGCCGATCCCGCGCTCGGCGATGAACCGGCGCGCGGCCTCCAGGAGGGCCTCCTTCAGATTGCCGTGATGGTAGCTCCGCCGGTCGTCCGGCCCGTCCCGCCAGGGTCGCAAGATCTCATATCCTTCACGCGCCTATTACACCTCACCGAACCTCTGCACCGCTGTCGAGTCCGAAGACCAACGACCGCGGATTTTCGAGGTCGGCCTCTACATGACAGCCGAAGACGACGGTTGTTTCAGGCGCATGGGGCGACGCTTGACCGCCCCCGGGCAGGCGTAACACTATTACACGCGGGCCGCTGGGGCTTCCATCGCAGGACGACGAGCATCGCGCATGGCCTTCGTGAGCCTCAAGGCGTGGCGGGCCCGCTCGGCGGAGCGCGCCGCGATCGCGGCGCGCCTGAAGCAGGACCTGCGGGCGGCCCTCGGCCTCGGCGAGGCCGACACGCTGGCGGTCAACGAGATCGCCTGCGCCGATCCGGGCTGCCCCGACATGGAGACCATCGTGCTGGTGATGCGCGCCGGCGCGCCCACGCGCGCCCTGCGGATCAGGCGCCCGATCGACGCCGTGGATCCCGACGACATCGCGGCGGTCGTGGCGGAAGACCGGTCGTCCGAGGCGCGGCCGGGCGACGTCTCGACAATGTGATCCCGCGCGGGGGCAATCGGTCTCCGCGGCGCTCAGGTCACAGGGACGGGCCCGCGCGCGCGACGTAGCATCCGTCCAACAGCAGCGCGCCCCGCTCGGACGGGGCCGCGGGAGGAACGCACGCCATGAAGAGCCGCCGCCACGTCCTCGCGCTCGTCGGCCTCGCCCTCGCCGGTTCGAGCCTGCTCGAGGCTTCTGCCCGGGCGGGCGAGACCCGACCGTTCTCGGACGCCGCCTTCGAGGCCGCGCAGAGGAGCGGGAAGCCCGTGCTGATCGCGGTCAGCGCACCCTGGTGCCCGATCTGCCGGACGCAGAAGCCGATCCTCGCGAGGCTCTCGGCCGAGCCGCGCTTCAAGGACCTCCAGATCTTCGATATCGATTTCGACAGCCAGAAGGACCTGCTGCGGCGCCTGAACGTGCGGATGCAGAGCACGCTGATCGCCTACAAGGGCGCGACCGAGGTCGGCCGCTCGGTCGGTGAGACGCAGCCGGAATGGATCGAGGGGCTCGTCGAGAAGACGCTCTGACCGGGGGCGCTTCGCCCGTTCCCCCTGTCCGGTCCCGTTCAGGGAAGCTCCGGCATAAGCCCGGACCAGGCCCGCGCGACGGGTCCGGCGGAGAATGTCACCGGTGTCGAGCACCCCTTTGTCAGACGTCCCGGGTCCCGACGCGATCGTGGCCGTGCCCGTGCGCAACGAGGAGGAGCGGATCGCCGCCTGCCTGCGGGCGATCGACGCCCAGGCCGGTGCCGAACCGGGGCGGGTCGGGCTCGTGCTGTTCCTGAATAACTGCACGGACGGCACCGAGGCGCTCGTGGCCGCGCTGGTGCCGACGCTGTCGATCCCGGTCCGCGTGCTGGTCGAGAATTTCTCCGGCGCCCATGCCGGATGGGCCCGCCGGCGGGCGATGGACGCCGCCGCCGCGTGGCTGGGTGATGCGGGGAATGCGGGGATCATCCTGTCGACCGACGCCGACAGCCGCGTCCCGCCCGACTGGGTGGCGCGCAACCGCGCGGCGATCGAGGCGGGCGCCGACGCGGTGGCCGGCCGGGTCGAGCTCGACGCGGCCGAGGCGGCGCTGCTGCCGCCCTCGCTCCCCGCCCGCGGCCGTCTGGAGGACGCCTACGACGCCCTGATCACCGAGGCCGAGGCGCGGATCGACCCCGATCCGAACGACCCCTGGCCCTGCCACCGGACCGCGATCGGCGCGACCCTCGCGGTGACCCGCCGCGCCTACCTCGCGGTCGGCGGCATGCCCGAGATCCCGCTGGGCGAGGACGGCGCCTTCGTCGCGCGGCTGCTGGAGCACGGTCTGCGGGTCCGGCACGCCACCGACGTGTGCGTGACCATCTCGGCCCGCCTCGCCGGGCGCGCTCCGGGCGGCGTGGCCGACACGATCCGCTCTCGCTGCGAGGAGCCCGACGCGCTCTGCGACGCCCGCATGGAGACCTTCCCGCGCGCCGTGCGGCGCTACCTCTGGCGCCGGCGCTTCCGCCAGATGCACAGGCGCGGGGCGCTCGCGCGGGGCGACGGTTGGGCGCGGGCGATCGGGATCGCCCCGACGGAGGCGCGGCGCATCGCGGCCCTCCCCCTCGGGCAGGCCATCGCGGAGGCGGAGCGCGCCAGCCCGCGCCTGGCCTACCGCCCGATCGGCCCGCGCCAGCTCCCGGCGCAGATCCGGATCGCGCGAGTAGGCGTGGTCGCGATCCGCCTCGGCCTGGGGCTCGCCGGCGCGGCGCAGCGGATCGCGGGTGCGGCCGCGCCCGAGCGGCCGGTCACCGACCCGCGCGGCAGCCGGGTCTGATCTCGTCAGGGGCGGCGTTCCAGCACGTCCCGGGGCGCCACGCCGAACCGGCGGCGGAAGGCGCGGCTGAAGGTGGCCGCGTCGGTGAATCCGCAGCTGGTCATCACCGACGCGATGCGGGTACCGCCGCGGAGCCGCCGGTAGGCCCGGTCGAGCCGGGCGTCGCGGATCTTCGCCGCCACCCCCTCGTCGCCCGTGAAGGCCGCGTAGAGCCGGCTCCGCGAGACCCGCAGGGCGGCCGGCAGCGATTCCGGCCCGAAGGCGGGATCGTGCAGCCGGCGCTCGATATGGGCGAGCGCCAGGGCCCGCACGGCGTCGCCGGACAGGTCATCGCCGGCCTTCTCGCCCTGCCCGTCCGCGAGAGCCCGCAGCAGATGCAGGACGCCCTCGAGAGCGATGCCGGCCTCCGCCTCCGACAGGCCGCCGATCGTCTCGGAGAAGGAGCGGAGATAGGTCGCGAACAGGCCGCTGAGCGGCGTCGCGCGGAGCCTGCGCCCGGCGAAGGCCTGCACGCTGCCGACTTGGCTCAGGAAGGCGGCACGCGGCACCTGGAGGCGGATCTCCTCGTAGGAATCGCGGCTCCCGATCGCGAAGGGCTGGTCCATGGCGTGGACGGTGACGTCGCCGGCGCTCAGTAAGGCACCGCCATTGCCCTGCTCGACGTAGCCGCTGCCCTGCAGAAGGAGCACGATCGCGATGTCGTCCCGCCCGTCGCGCCGCACGTGCAGCGCCGTGCGCTCCACGCCGATCGGGTTGCTGAGGGTGTGGAGGACCGCGCCGTGACGGGTGATCGCGAGGCGGCGGCCCGCCGCGAACGGCACGTCCGGCGCCAGCGGCGTCGCGTCGACGCGCGCCAGCACCGTACTGCGCCAGTAGTCGAAGGCGTGCTTCTGCTCGACCGCGTCGGTCGTCTCGACGAGGATGGGAACGGTCTCGCGAACACTCACAGCATGGCGGTCCTGGGCGCCGACGACGGGCGCCGCTCACATCCGCGCCGCGGGCCTCTTGGGAAGGTTGCAGATCCGACCATCAGCCGCAACCTGAACGAAGTGCTGAGGCGGCCTCGCCTCAACGCTCCGCGGCCGCAACCCGCGGCTCGGGGCGGGTCGCGGCCGCGTCGGCGAAATGCACGATCACGGCGCGCCCTGCGGCCGGCGGCGCGAGCAGGCTCGCGCGGAACCGCGCGGTCTCGGTCGCGGCGAGGACCGTCCGGGGCGGCGGGACCGACACTGTCTTGATCGTCCGACCGCCGGCGTCGCGGATCTCGACGCTCAGCGGCCCCACGGGCGCGTCGGAGCGGGCGACGCAGACCAGGTCGCCCTCGATGACGAGTTCGGCGGGACTGTCGTCCTCCGCCGGGTTGTTGAAGGCGACGACGTCGCGGATCTCGATGCCGCGCACGTTCACCGGCAGGCCGATGCGGGCGAACAGGGAGGCGGTCTGCGGGACGGCCCGGACCACGGCGGTGCGGGCGAGGCAGACCAGCGGGATCGCCGCCAGGAGCGTCAGGCCGAACGCCAGCGAGGGTGTCAGGCCCGGGATCGCGCGGCGGGGCTTTCCGGCGGCCTTCCTGGGCTTGGCAGACCGTCGGACTTTGGGAGCCGGGACGTCGGTCGCGTTCCGCACCGAGGCGGTCGCCTCCTCCCAGGCCGCGTCCGCGACGGGATCGGTCTCGGTCTGCGCGGCGAGTTCGGCCTCGTGGCCGGCGAGGACGTCGGCCGGCGAGATGAACCACGTCTCGCGGCAGGCGGCACAGCGGACCGAGCGGCCCTCCATGCCGACCTTGCTGGCGTCGATGCGATATTCGCTCGCGCAGCTCGGGCAGGCGATCAGCATCCGCGCCATACTCGCATCGATCGGCCGCGACCGGGCCGGACAGTGAATTGCTTGAAGAAGTGTCGCCGAACAGGGTTAAGGGGCCGTGAAATCCCCGAGGCCTTGAAAACGCCCGCCGCTCCGGCGATTCCCGAGGGATGGACAGACGAGATACGGCACGGCCTTGAACCTACAGGCGAGCATGAAGAGCCTGCTGCCCGGCGCGGAGCGGCCGGTGGTGCAGTTCGAGAATGTCGGCATGCGCTACGGCCTCGGGCCGGAGGTGCTGTCCGACGTGAGCTTCCGCATCGCGCCGCGCTCCTTCCAGTTCCTGACCGGCCCGTCCGGGGCCGGGAAGACGACGCTGCTGCGCCTGATCCTGCTGTCGGTGCGGCCGACCCGCGGGCTCGTCTCGATCTTCGGCGAGGAGGTGAGCGACATCTCCGCGAAGGCGCTGACCGGGCTCCGGCGCCGGATGGGCGTGGTGTTCCAGGACTTCCGGCTCCTCGACCACCTGACCACCTACGAGAACGTCGCCCTGCCCCTGCGCGTCCAGGGCCGGGCCGAGGCGAGCTACCGGGCCGAGGTGGTGGAGCTGCTGCGCTGGGTCGGCCTCGGCGAGCGCATGCACGCCCTGCCCCCGCTGCTCTCGGGCGGCGAGAAGCAGCGCGCCGCCATCGCCCGCGCCCTGATCGCGCGGCCCGACCTGCTGCTCGCGGACGAGCCCACCGGCAACGTCGATCCGGGCCTGGGGCGGCGGCTGCTCCGCCTGTTCCTGGAGCTGAACAAACTCGGGACCTCGGTCATCATCGCCACCCACGATTTCGGCATCATGGACGCCGTCGATGCCCGCCGGATGGTCCTGGGCGAAGGCCGGCTGCGGATCGAGGAATGAGCACTCAGGCGATGCCGCGGACGAAGGCCGGTGGACCGGCCGTGCCGCCCGACCCGTCGGTGCCGGCCAACCTGCGCCGCAACGCGCCGCTGGTGCCCACCGACACGGCCGCCGGCCGCTCCCTGGCCGCGGTCATCGCGATCCTGACCTTCCTCGCCGGCCTCTGCGCGGGCGCGGCCGAGATGGTCGCGACGAACGCCGCTCAGTGGCAGGGCGACGTGGCCCGCGAGGTCACGATCCAGGTCCGGCCCGGACCCGGCCGGGACGTCGACGCCGACGTCGGCCGCGCCGACGCCATCGCCAAGGCCGAACCGGGGATCGCGGAGACGCGGGTGTTCAGTAAGGCCGAGGCCGAGCGCCTGCTCGAGCCGTGGCTCGGCACCGGGCTCGACCTCTCCGACCTCCCGGTGCCGCGCCTGATCGCCCTCAAGCTCTCCAGCGGCCAGGCGGCGGACCTGAAGCGTCTGCGATCACGCCTCGTCGAGGCGCTGCCGGGCGTCGCCAGTCTCGACGACCACGCCCTCTGGCTCCAGCGGCTCTCGACCGCCGCCAACGCCTTCGTGGGGATCGGGATCGGGCTGGTGCTGCTCGTCCTGATCGCCACCGGCCTCGCCGTGACCTTCGCGACCCGTGGCGCCATGGCGAGCAACCGCGAGGTCGTGGAGGTGCTGCATTTCGTCGGCGCCGACGACGACTACATCGCCCGGGCGTTCCAGCGGCGCTTCTTCGGCCTGGGTCTCCGCGGCGGCGCGATCGGGGCCGGTCTGGCGCTCGTCGCCTTCGTGATCGCCGGTGTCCTCGCGCGGGCCGCGCGCTCCGGACCGGCCGGTCAGGAGGTCGAAGCGCTGTTCGGCGCGTTCCAGATCGGCCTGCGCGGCTACGCCAGCGTGATCCTGATCGGCGTGATCGCGTCCCTCGTCACGGGCGTCGTCTCGCGCGTGACCGTGCGGCGCTTCCTGGCTTAACGCCCGGCTGCGTCACGAAGACGTGGAAATAGGGGGTCTAGCCGGCACGTTTACCATCTGGAAACTTTATGGTTGCGGTGTGGAAACAGCCGACAGCGCCGGCCTCCGAGCCGCCGCAATCGGCGCTGATTCTCCGGAGGATGACCACGCGTATGCTGCGCGCATCGGATCCGCCCTCGACCGACGCCGTCGGCTGGGCCTGGCACGAGTGGGGTCTCCCGCGCCGCGCCGTCGTGCGCCCGCGCGAACGGCGGCGGATCGCTCTCTGGACCTGCAGCCTCGGCGCCGGACTCGGGATGCTGGCCCTGTTCGCCGGGTTTCTGGTGTTCGTGAGCGCCCTCGCCCGCCACGAGCGGACGCCCACCGACCGGGCCGACGGGATCGTCGCGCTGACCGGCGGCGCCCAGCGGATCGGTGACGCGATCGACCTCCTCGCGGGCGGCTACGGCCGGCGCCTGCTCATCACCGGCGTCAACGAGCGGACCAGCCGCGACGAGATCGCCCGGCTGAACCCGACCCAGCGCGCCCTGATCGCCTGCTGCGTGGACCTCGACTACCGCGCGCGCAACACGATCGGCAACGCCATCGAGACGCGCCGCTGGATGCGCGCGCACCGGTTCAGCACGGTCGCGGTCGTGACCTCGAACTACCACATGCCGCGGACGCTGGTGGAACTCGACCACGCCCTGCAGGACAGCGACCGCGTGCTGCCGCATCCCGTCGTGACCGAGGCGTTCGACGCCGACCGCTGGTGGCAGAACCCGCCGGCCGCGCGACTCCTGGCCTCCGAGTACATGAAGTTCCTGGTCAGCTGGGTGCGCACGCGCTTCGAGGCCGATCCCGAGCGCTCCCGCGCCGCGATCCTGATCGGCCGCGGCAAGCCCGTGAAGATGGTGGCCGAGCCGCTGATGCTGCGCGGCGTCGATTGAGGGCGCGGCGCGCCCTCCGCCCTCGCCCTACTGCCCCTTGCAGCGGGCCTTGATCGCCGCCGAGAACTCGCGGTCCGATCCCTGGACCTGGGCGAGGCGCTCGCTGCGCTCCGAGCCGGACAGGCAGCGCCCGTAGACGCTCGCCACGCGCCTCATCGTCTCCACGTGTCGCCGCCAGACGCGGCAGTTCTTGGCATCGTCGCCGTCGGCCTGCTCCAGCTGCTCGAGGGCCTGGCGCTGCATCGACTGCGCCACCAGGACGTCGCGGGCGCAGGTGGTCTCGCCCTGGGCGGCGGCGCCGGAGACGCCGGCCGCGAGGATCAGGGCGGCGATGCGGAAGCTCGGGATCATCAGGCGGCCTGCGGTGCCGTCGAGCGCGTCAGGAGCGCGTAGAGCGCCCCGGCGTCCCGGGCGGCGCGGATATGCGCGAGCATGCCCGGCTCGCGCAGGATACGGGCCACCTGCGCCAGGGCCTTCAGGTGGTCGGCGCCGGCACCCTCGGGCGCGAGCAGCAGGAAGGCGATGTCCACGGGCTGGCCATCCAGGGCCTCGAAATCCACCGGGCGGTCGAAGCGCGCGAACAGCCCGAAGAGACGGTCCAGGCCGGGCAGCTTGCCGTGCGGGATCGCCACCCCGTCGCCGATGCCGGTCGAGCCGAGCCGCTCGCGCTGGAGAAGGGTGTCGAAGATGGGGCGCTCGCCGAGGGCGGGCAGGCGCCGCGCCGCCTGCGCGGCGAGATCCTGCAGCACCTGCTTCTTGGCGCGGGCGCGCAGGGCCGGCACGACCGACTCGGGGTCGAGGAATTCCAGAACTGGCATCGAACGACCGTTGCCCCGTCGCCCGCTCGCGAGGAAGCGGGCCTCGTCGCAGGGGCGTCGACGACCGTTCCGGCCGCGCCCCCGCTGGATTCAATGGGCGGGGAAACCAGCCGGTTCCGGCTCCGTTCCACCCGACCCGCAGCGTCACTCGGTGGCGTTCGGCGGGTCCACCCAGCCGATCGCTCCGTCGCTCCGCCGGTATACGACGTTGACGCGGCCGGTGCCAGCGTGGACGAACACAACCACTGGGGATCCCGTCATATCGAGGGCGGTCACCGCCTCGCCGATGGTGCGGCGCTGGAGGGTCTTGGTGCTCTCGGCGACGATCGGCGGGTGGGCGTCGCCCTCGGCGGCGTCGTCCTCCTCCACCTCCGGGGCGGCGAACACCGCGTAGGCAGCCTCGATGGCCGCGGCGTCGCCCGGGCCGGTCGCGTGCTGCTTCAGCTTGTGCTTGTAGCGCCGCAGTCGGGTCTCCAGGCGCTCGGCGGTCTGCTCGAAGCTCGAGCGCGCGTCGTGCGCGAAGCCGTTCGCCTCGATGGTCAGACCGGAGACGAGATGCAGCACGCAATCCGTCCGGAAGGCGGTGCCGTCGCGCCGGAGCGTGACGTGGCCGTTGCAGGAATCGTGCATGTGCGAGTCGAGATACTTGGCCTGGATCGCGGACATCCGCTCCTCGACGCGGCCGCGCAGACTCTCGCCGAGATCCACGCCGTGGCCAGTCACCCGCAACGATCCCATGCTGCCTCCCCCGTTCTGATGCAGTCGGCCGAATTAGAGAGCCGGCTCGGGTTAAGTCAACGGAGCCCCTTGCGGTTCAAGCAGTTGCTTAACCCTGGGTTCAGCCGGCGTGTCCGTATAGACGGGGCCGCCCGAACCCCAGCCCGCGACGTGAGACCACCGCCTGCATGACGATCGACTCCGGATTCTCCGCCACCGCGACACGCCGCGCCGTCCTGGGCGGCGCACTCGGTGCTGCCGCGGGACTGCTCCCGGCGGCCGCGCGGGCAGCCGACCCGGAGAAGGTCCCGGCTCTGCCCGGAAGCGGTGAGGCGTTCGAGGCGAACACGCTGACCGACCTCGCTCGCGCCCGCGCCGCCGCCCCCTACGCGGCGCCGAAGACCGGCGACGTGCCGGCCGTTCTCAAGAACCTCTCCCGCGAGGCCTACGAGGCCATCCGGCCCGCGGAGGGCCGCGCGGTCTGGGCCGACCGGAACGCCGGCTACGTCCTGGAGCCGCTGCTGCGGGGCTCGATCTTCGAGACGCCGGTCTCGCTGTTCGTCGTGGAGAACGGCCTCGTTCAGCCGGTCGGGTACGACAAGTCCGCCATCGCGGCGCCTGGCCTCGACCTGCCCGACCTGGCCGCCGACACGGCCTTCTCGGGCTTCCGCCTGCGCGCCCGGTTCGACGGCGCCGACGGGCTCTCGAACTTCGCCCTGTTCCAGGGCGGCTCGTTTTTCCGCCTCGTCGCCGAGGGCCAGGATTTCGGCATCAACGCCCGGGCCCTCGCCCTGCGTCCGGCCGATTCCCGCGGCGAGGAGTTCCCGCTGTTCCGGGCCCTGTTCATCGAGACGCCGCGCGCGGGTCAGCCGGTCGTCGTCCACGCCCTCGCGGAATCGGAATCCGCGACCGCGGCGTTCAGGATCACGCTGACGCCGGGCCGCGACGTCTCCACGGCGCAGATCGACGGAACGGTCTTCGCCCGCACCGAGCTGGACCATATCGGGCTCGGCGGCATGCAGGGCAGCTACCTGTTCGGCGCCCTCGACCGGAATCGCGTGGACGACCTGCGCGCCGCGGCCTTCTCGGTGGAGGGCTTGGCGATCCACAACGGCTACGGCGAGCCGATCTGGCGCCCCGTTCACAATCCCGAGGCGCTGCAGGTCTCGGCCTTCGTGGATCGCGGGCCCAAGGGCTTCGGCCTCATGCAGCGGGCCCGCGCCTACGACGATTTCGAGGACGACCGCCGCCACTGGGAGCAGCGCCCGTCCCTCTGGCTGGAGCCGCTCGACGACTGGAACGAGGGCGCGGTCACCTTGCTGGAGATCCCGAGCGATTCCGAGCTGAACGAGAACGTCTTCGCCTATTGGCGGCCCAAGGCGAAGCTGGCGAAGGGCGCGGAGATGCGATTCCAGTGCCGTCAGCACTGGTCGAAGGGCTGGCCGGACCCGCTGCCGCCGGAGATCGCCCGGGTGCGCGACAGCCGCTGCGGCCGCGGCAGCTCGGGCAATCGCCGGCTCTTCGCGGTGGATTTCGAGGGCGACGCGCTGTTCCAGCCCGGCGACATCGACGTCGACCTCGCGGCCTCGGCCGGGACGATCACGCGCCAGGAACGGTTTCGGTATTCCGATCGTAAGACCCTGCGGATCCTGTTCGAACTCGATCCGGGGAGCGAGCGCGCGAGCGAGTTGCGCCTCGCGCTCCGGCGCGGTCAGGCCCGGGCGAGCGAGACATGGCTGTTTCGCTGGACGCCCTGACCCGTCATCACGACAGCTGAGGACCGGCCTGCCCCGTGCGATTGGACGAGACGATGACCCTGCCGCCAGCGACGGACGCCGGGTCCGGGCGCGACACCGCGACCGACGGCGGCCGCCACCTGCCGCCCGAGGCGCCCCTGTCCATGCCGGTTCAGGACCTGGCGCGCTGGGATCCGGGGCTCGGGCACCGATGGGTGCGCCGGGCCCGGACGCCCTGGCCGGAGCGGCTCCTGGTGTTCGGTGGCGCCGTGGCCCTGACGGCCTACGGCGGCTGGCAGATGGTCGAGACCGTGTCGGTCTCCGGCAGCCCGACCGCGCTCCAGCTCGTCTTGGTCGTCCTGTTCTGCCTGACCTTCTCGTGGATCGCGCTCGCCTTCACCAGCGCGGTGCTGGGTTTCGGGACGCTCCTGCGCCGACCGCGGCCGACGCCGGACCCGACGGCGCTGCGCACGCGGACCGCGGTCCTGATGCCGGTCTACAACGAGGCCACGGCCCGCACCTTCGCGGGGATCGAGGCCATGCGCGAGGCGGTCGAGGCCACCGGGCTCGGAGACCATTTCGACTGGTTCGTGCTGTCGGATTCGACCCAGCCCGACGCCTGGATCGCCGAGGAGCGCGCCTATCTCGACCTGCGCGGCCGGCTCGGTCCCGAGGCCCGGCTCTACTACCGGCACCGGCCGAAGAATCATCACCGCAAAGCAGGCAACATCGGCGATTTCGTCACCCGCTGGGGCGGCCGCTACGACCACATGCTCGTCCTGGACGCCGACAGTCTGATGAGCGGATCGGCGGTCGTGGCGCTCGCCGCCGCCATGGAGGCGGACCCGGATGCCGGCATCATCCAGACGCTGCCGCTGATCATCAACCGCAACACCCTGTTCGCCCGCCTCCAGCAATTCGCCGCCCGGATCTACGGTCCGGTGATCGCGGCCGGCCTCGCCGCGTGGTCCGGTCGGGACGGCAACTACTGGGGGCACAACGCGATCATCCGGACCCGCGCCTTCGCGGATTCCTGCGGCCTGCCCGACCTGCCCGGGAAGCCGCCCTTCGGTGGACACATCCTGTCCCACGACTTCGTCGAGGCGGCCCTGATCCGTCGCGCCGGCTGGGCGGTGTACATGCTCCATCGCCTGCCGGGCTCGTACGAGGAGAGCCCGCCGTCGCTGATCGACGTGGCGGTGCGCGACCGGCGCTGGGCGCAGGGCAATCTCCAGCACGCGCGCGTCATCGGCGCCGCGGGGCTGCATCCGGCCACCCGGCAGCACTTCGCCACCGGCATCGCCGGCTACCTGGCCTCGCCGCTCTGGCTGCTGCAGCTGGTGGTCGGTATCCTGCTGGTTCTGCAGACGGCCACGGAGCGGCCGGACTATTTCGGCGGCGCCGGCTTCTCGCCGGTCTTCCCGCGCTTCGATCCGGTCCGCGCGCTCCAGCTGTTCGGCCTCACCATGGCGGTCCTGCTGGCACCCAAGCTCCTCGGCCTGATCCTGGCCCTGCTGGACGGCCCGGTGCGGCGCGCCTGCGGGGGCGCCGGGCGGCTGGTCCTGTCCAGCCTCGTCGAGATCCTGCTGTCCGCCCTCGTGGCGCCGGTGGCGATGGTGATCCAGTCGGGCTCCGTGATGGGCATCCTGCTCGGACGGGACACGGGTTGGAATCCGCAGCGGCGGGACGACGGCTCGATACCGCTGCGCGACATCGTCGTCCGCCATCGGTGGCACACGCTGCTGGGGCTGGTGGCGGGCGTCGCCGCCTTCGCGATCGCCACCTCGCTGTTCCTCTGGATGAGCCCGACGATCCTGGGTCTGGTGCTCGCGATCCCGATCTCCTGGGCGAGCGGCCAGCTCGGGCTCGGCCTGGCGCTCAAGCGCCGCCTGCTCCTCGCCACTCCCGAAGAGGCGGCGCCGCCTGAGATCGCCGTCCGCGCCGCCGCCCTCGCGGCGCGCAACGCGGAGCGCGGGTTCGACGATGCGGAAGCCCTCGCGGCCGTCCACGCCGACCCCGACCTCGCGCGCGCCCACGGCCAGATGCTCCCCCCGGGACATCGCCGCCCAAGGGGCGCGATCGACCCGGACCACACGCTGGCCACCGCCAAGATCTGCGAGGCCGAGACCGTCGCGGAGGCCCAGGCTTGGCTGTCGCCGAAGGAGCGGATGGCGCTCCTGCACGATCGCGCGCTCGTCGATCGCCTCGTCCGCCTCGACGCGAGCGGACGGTAATCGCGGTCCGGCAGCCTGCCGGGTGACGGCGCGCCCGCGCCGGGCGCCGAGCCCGGGATCGCTCCGAGCGGCTCACGGAGACGTGCCGTCCCGGTCCGACAGGAGGGCGCACCGAGGCCGCGGACAGGGTTGGATCGTGACAAGTGATTAACCATTCGGATCCTAGTCTCGATCATCGTCACTCGGATCCGGTCATGACCCTGCTGTTCGTGTTCCTGCTCCTGCCGCTCGCGGTCGCCATCGTGCTCGCCCGCGGCGAGCCGATCCGCACCATCAGCTGCCTCGGCGCGATGGGTGTGGGCTGCGTTATCGCCGCCACGAGCGTGGTCAGCCTCGTGCGCCACCGGATCCGGACGACCTGACGCCGGCTCGGCGAGCGGCGTCAGAGAAACCCGACCTGCCGCGGGCCGCCGCCGAGGCTCCGCCCAGCGCGGGCGACGAGCTGGGAGAAGGCCAGGGCCGCCGCCGTGGCCTGGGCGCGGGACGGGAAGCTGCGCCGCGACTCGACAACGGGCTCGTCAGTCTCGTTGACGAGGACCCAGGACCAGAGCGACCGGCTACGCTCTCGGATCTCGAATTGCACGAGCGCCTCCCTTTGCGGGACATGCGAAGCGAAAGTTTTGCATCGACGGGTGACATCCCGATGACGGTGCGTCTCGATCATCGAGACGTGCCGACCGTCCAGGAATCCGTGCGAAGACTTCTGTTTCCGTGAACGGATCGCCGGGAGATCGATAGTTCGGCATCGCGCCAGCTATCCATCGTGATCTGATCGACCCAGGCATCTGCGAATCCCGTGCCAGGATAACCCAGCGGCCGGCCAGCTATCCCGAGAATCTGTGCTGGTCCCGCTGGGTCCGGCTCAGCTCCGCCGACCCCAAGCTGCATCGGGACTGCAACAGGATTGCGGCGCGCGGACTTGACTGGATTGTCTGGATCTCGATGCTCTGGCCCGTTGCGGGCGGGGTCGAGGGCATTCTGGCGCCAGCACCCGGTGGCGCTGCGACGCGGATCGACGTGATGACAGATCACAGCAGAGTCCCGAACGCGCGGTCGCGCCGCATCCTCGGCGATCTGGCCGAGACACTCGGATGTTCGGTCGACGTCTTCTTCGATCCGAGCCAGAACGACGACTTGTCGATGACCGAAGAGCTGCTGAACCTGTGGTTCTCCATCGAGGATCCAGCGGCCCGTCACCGCATCCTGGACTGTGCCCGGGCCCAGAAGGCGGAGGCTCAGCCGCACGCCTGACTGGTGCCTTGTTTCCGGCGGCTTGGCGCTCCACGCAGGTAGCCCGTCCGTCGCCGCGACCCCAGTCGGAGAAGCCATGAAAGCCGTGAACGCTCTGATCGCCGAGGAGCTCGGTGTCGGGGAGGCGCAGGTTGCCGCCACCGTCGCGCTCCTCGACGGCGGCTCGACCGTGCCGTTCATCGCGCGCTACCGGAAGGAGAATACTGGCGGCCTCGACGACACGCAGCTGCGCAGGCTGGAGGAGCGGCTGTCCTACCTGCGCGATCTCAACGAGCGGCGCGCCGCGATCGTCGCGAGCATCACGGCGCAGGGCAACATGTCCCCATCCCTGGCGGCGGCCCTCGACGCCGCCGACACCAAGGCGCGGCTGGAAGACCTGTACCTGCCCTTCCGGCCCAAGCGGCGCTCGAAGGCGCAATCCGCCCGCGAAGCCGGCCTCGAACCGCTCGCCCAGACCCTGCTGAGCCGGCCCGACCGCGCGCCCGCGTCGGTCGCGGCCGATTACGTGTCGGACGCGCGCGGCGTGCCGGACGTCGAGGCCGCGCTCGACGGCGCCCGCGCCATCCTGATCGAACGCTTCGCTGAGGACGCCGACCTCGTGGGACGATTGCGGGCGGATTACTGGCGGTCTGGGCAGCTTGTCTCGCGGGTGCGCAAGGGCAAGGCGAGCGAGGGGGTGAAGTTCTCGGACTACTTCGACTGGAGCGAGCGGCTGGAGCGGATGCCCTCGCACCGGATCCTGGCAATCTTTCGCGGTGAGCGGGAAGAGGTGCTCGACGTCGGCTTCGACGCGGAGGGCGAGGATTCGCCGCCGGGTCTACCCGGGCCGTTCGAGACGGCGATCTGCCGCCGCTTCGAGATCGCGTCGCGGGGGCGCCCCGGCGATGCCTGGCTCCTCGACACGGTCCGCACGGCGTGGCGGATGAAGATCCGGACCGGAATCAAGCAGGACCTGCGCGGCCGTCTGTTCGAGCGGGCCGAGGACGAGGCCGTGACAGTCTTCGCCGGGAACCTGAAGGACCTGCTGCTCGCTGCCCCGGCGGGCGGGCGGGCGACGATGGGGCTCGATCCGGGCTACCGGAACGGCGTGAAGGTCGCCGTGGCGGATCGAACCGGGCGGGTCGTCGCGGTGGAGACGACCTACCCGCACGAGCCGCAACGGCGCTGGCGCGAGGCCGTCGCGACGCTCGGCCGGCTGTGCCGGCTGCACGGCGTGGAGCTTCTCGCCGTCGGCAACGGCACCGCTTCCCGCGAGACCGAGCGCCTCGCCGCGGAGATCATCGCAGCCAACCCGGACCTGCCGCTCGCGAAGGTGATGGTCTCCGAGGCCGGCGCCTCGGTCTACTCGGCCTCTGAGATCGCCGCCAAGGAATTGCCCGACCTCGACGTGTCCCATCGCGGCGCGGCGTCGATCGCCCGCCGTCTCCAGGATCCCCTGGCGGAACTGGTCAAGATCGACCCCAAGTCGATCGGCGTCGGGCAGTACCAGCACGACGTGAGCGAGGCGAAGCTGTCGCGGTCGCTCGCGGCGGTGGTGGAGGACGCGGTCAACGCCGTGGGGGTGGACGTCAACACGGCCTCCCCGGCCCTCCTCGCGCAGGTCTCGGGTCTCGGCGGCGCGATGGCGGCGCGGATCGTCGCCCATCGCGACGCCCAGGGCCCGTTCCGGACGCGCGCGGCGCTCAAGAAGGTCCCGGGGCTCGGCCCGAAGACTTTCGAGCTGGCCGCGGGCTTCCTCCGCATCCAGGGCGGCGACGACCCGCTCGACGGGTCGGGAGTCCACCCGGAAGCCTATCCGGTGGTCCGCCGCATCCTCCAGGCGACGAAGAGCGACATCCACGTCCTGCTCGGCAACGCCGCCCTGCTCGGCCGCCTCGTGCCGGAGCCGTTCGTCGACGCGCGCTTCGGCCTGCCGACCGTGCGCGACATCATCGCCGAGCTCGAGAAGCCGGGGCGGGACCCGCGGCCGGAGTTCAAGACGGCGCGCTTCCAAGAAGGCGTCGAGACGATCGGCGACCTCAAGCCCGGCATGCAGCTGGAGGGTGTCGTCACCAACGTCGCCGCCTTCGGGGCTTTCGTGGATATCGGCGTCCATCAGGACGGCCTCGTCCACATCTCGGCGATGGCCCGGCGACGGATCGCCTCGCCCACCGAGGTGGTCCGGATCGGCGAGGTCGTCCGGGTGCTGGTCCTCAACGTCGACGTCCCGCGCAAGCGCATCGCGCTGTCGATGCGGCTCGACGATCCCGTCGAGCCGGGCCAGCCGGCGCGGCGGACGGGCGAGCCGAAGCAGGACGCGCCGCGGAGCCGACCGAGCCCGGTGCCGGATCCCGCTCCGGGCGGGGCGCTGGCCGAGGCGCTCCGGCGCGCGGGCGCGGCGCCGCGGCGCGACTGAGCGGCGACCGCCCCGCGGACCGGGAACATGGTTAGCGCTTCGTAAACCTCCGTGCCGTCAGAGTGTGGGCGTCGTGCCGCGGTGCGCGATTCCAAACACCTGATCGCGATTCCGGGATCGCCGCGGCGGCCCCACGGCTCGGAGGCTCTGATGCAAGCGCACGTTGCGGGGATCGACAACCCGAACCCGATGATCGGCCCGGCACGCCTCATCCGGGCCGCCTTCGAGGGGGCCGACATGGCCGCCCTGGCCGCCGAGATCCTCGCGGAAGGCGGCGACTCCGCTCTCGACGCGGGAACGGCGCTGGACATGGCGACGATCCTGCTGCTGAAGCACCGCTTCACGGAAGGCCTCGCGCTCCAGAACGAGGTCTTGGACGGGCAGCGGCTCTTCTCGCTGCGCTCGAACCCGGATCAGGCGCGGGTCCGCGTCCTCGTCCTGGTGACCGCCGGCGATCTGATGGCCAACACGCCGATCGACTTCCTGCTCAACGACGGCGATTTCGGCCTCACCTACCTCTATCTTCGGCCCGGTGAGCCGGTGCCGCGCGATCTGCCCGCGCACGACGTGATCGTCACCGGCATCGCCTACGCGCGGACCGCCGAGCCGCTGCTGGAAGCCCTCGCGGCGGCGGCCGACCACTGGACGCGGCCGATCGTCAATCACCCGCGCCACGTGCTCAAGACCTCTCGGCACGGCATCGCGGACGCGCTGCGCGGTGCGGAGGGGATCCTGGCACCCGACGTCGTCCGCGTGAGCCGGTCCGTTCTGAGCGCGGCCGCGTCCCGCCAGACGGAGGGCCCGACCTACCCGCTGCTGGTGCGCCCCCTCGACACGCATGCCGGCAACGAGCTCCAGAAGGTCGATCGGGCGGAGGACCTGCAACTCTACCTCGCGCACACGGCCGCCGAGGCGTTCTACGTCACGCAGTACTGCGACTATCGCGGTCCCGACGGCCTCTTCCGGAAGCTCCGCGTCGTCCTGATCGACGGTGTGCCTTACCTCTGCCACATGGCCATCCGCGATCACTGGATGATCCACTACCTCAACGCCGGCATGCTGGAGGATCCGGTGAAGCGGCAGGTCGAGGCCGCGGCCATGGCCGCGTTCGACACCGACTTCGCCGAGCGCCACCGCGCCGCGTTCGCCGAGATCCACCGCAGGATCGGTCTCGATTACCTGGTCATCGACTGCGCCGAGAGCGCGGACGGCCGGCTGCTGATCTTCGAGGCGGATACCGGAATGGTCGTCCACGACATGGATCCGGTGGACCTGTTTCCCTACAAGGCGCCGCAGATGCGCCGGGTCTTCGCGGCGTTCCAGGACGCCTTGCGCGGGCGCGCTCGCGGGCGGGCCGCCTAGGGCGCGCGCCTCCGGGGCATCAGGGTGCCGGCGCCGGGTGATCCGCCCGGCGCCTCACCAGGGGATGCGGCCGAAGCGGTCGACCAGCCGCTGGTACTCGGCGTTGCTCTCGGCCTTGGACGTGCCGCCCTGGCCGACATCCGAGGTCCCGGAGCCCGGATGCACGAGGCGGCACACCAGCGGCAGGACGAAGCCGTGGCGCACGAGCCGCACGTTGGGCCCGCCGTTGCGCAGGACGTTGGCGAGCCACGGACGGACTTGGATCGCGTCCTGCAGCGTGACCGGCGCCGTCGCCTCGACGAGGTGGGCGCGGCGCAGGCCGGTCTCGGCGAGGCGGCCGAGCCACTCGTTGTCGTAGTGCCACTTCGAGGCCGGGCTGATCGCGCCGACCTGCGCGAAGGTGGCCCGCCGCATCAGCCAGCCCGACGGCGTCGCGAAGTCGTTGATCCGGACCACCTCGCCGGCCTCGTCGGTCTCCAGTTGCGTGGAGGACACGAAATCGAAGCTCTCGAGAGCCCTCAACGCGAAGCCCAGATAGGGCGGCAGCCAGTGATCGTCGTCCTCGAGGAAGCCGACGAGGTCCCAGCTGTCGTCGACGGCGCCGATGGCCGCGTTCAGCGCGGGGATCTGCCCCTTGCGCGCGCCGCGCGCGAAGGTGACCTGCGGGTGCGCGGCGAGCCGCGCCGGGATCTCGGTCTCCGGATCGGTCCCGACGAAGAAGTGGATCGTCGCCGGCCGGTCGAGCTCCTGGGCGTTGGCGCTCTCGATCGCGTGTTCCAGGAAGTACTGACCGGCCTTTCCGGCCAGGGTCGAGGGCTTGAGCCTCGACGGCGTGATGATCGCGATCCTCATTCCCAGGCCTCACCGTGTCGGGCGACGCGCGCCTCGGCACGCGTCGCTGTCAGAGCTTGAAGGACTGCTCGCCGATGTGGCCGAGCTCCTTGCTGAGATACGGATCACACCAGATCCGGAAGCCGGCGGCGCGGACCCGATCGCTGAAGTCGAAGTCCTCGCCGATGTTCACGCCGGCTTCCTCGTCGACGCGGAAGCGGAAATAGGGCTTCCTCAGCTTGTCGAAGACCGTGGCCTTGATCAGCAGGAAGCCGGTCGGGATCCGGGACATCTCCAGCAGACCCTTCGGCGCGTCGGCCGGCTGCTCCGGCAGAATGTCGCCCAGGAAGTGGAACGGGGCGGTGCGGCGCGAATAGGTCGCGCCGATGATGTCGACTTGCCGCACGAGGAGCTTGAGCAGCGCGTCCTTCGGGAACGTCATGTCGCTGTCGATGAACAGGACGTACTCCGCCCCGTACTTCTGCGCGTATTCGAGGCCGAGGTTGCGGGCGTCGGCGACGATCGACGACTTCCCGACGACGATCGACATCGGCATCTCGCCGAGCGAGTGCATCATCGATCCGAGGCTCACGGCGAAGTCCGCGTGGACCATGGTCCCACAGGGGATCGCGATCGCCACATGGGGTAACTTCGGCGACGCGGAAGGGGTCGCGGCGCCAACATCACTGGACGCTTGAGCGATCACATCTGAGCTCCCTGCAAGGTTCGCCCCGTCCTCTCCGCGCCGGCCGAACCGGATCGGCCCCGGTCGGGCAGGCGCGACAGAATTGGTCTGCGTCACAGCTTATGGCTGCGGATGGTTAATGGATCTTGAAGACGGCCCGGGATCCATAAATACTGAGCCTCTCAAGGATCGATTCATTAACGATCACTTCGGACGCACCGGGAGTCGGCAATTGATTTAACCCCTGCGAAACGTTTGGCGGACGATTACTGCCGTACCCGAGAAACGGGTGCATCAAATCAGAAAGATAAGACCCATGTCCTCGATCACCCTGTCGGCCGCCACGCGTCAGAACCTGCTCTCGCTGCAGGACACCGCCCAGCTGATGGCGACCACGCAGAACCGCCTCGCCACCGGCAAGACGGTCAACTCCGCCCTCGACAACCCGACCAACTTCTTCACCTCTCAGGCCCTCGACGGCCGCTCCTCGAGCCTGAACTCGCTCCTCGACGGCGTCTCCAACGGCATCCAGTCGATCCAGGCCGCCAACCAGGGCATCACCTCGATCCAGAAGCTCGTGGACCAGGCCAAGTCGATCGCCAACCAGGCGCTCTCGACCCAGCTCTCCACCACCGGCACCGCCGCCAACACCTACAGCGCCAGCACCGCCTCCCAGACGGTCCTGCTGACGATCAACGGCACCTCGGTCTCCGCCACGGTCGCCGCCTCCTCGAGCATCAGCGCCACCGTTGCGGCCCTGAACTCTGCGGTCAGCTCGGCCTCGACCGCGTCGAGCGGCTCGTTCGGCGCCGGCGCGATCTTCTCGGTCGACAGCACCGGCACCAAGATCGTCCTGAACGCCCAGGCCGACGTCGAATTCCAGAACTCCGGCAGCCAGACGGCGCTCGGCTTCACCGCCTCGGCGACCACCGCCTCGACCTACGGCACCGCCGCCAGCACCGTCGTCTCCAGCGACCTGTCGATCTCGGGCGTGACGCAGCGCGCCTCGCTGGCGAACCAGTACAACAACCTGCTCAACCAGATCACGCAGCTCGCCGGCGACGCCAGCTACAACGGCGTCAACCTCATTGCCGGCAAGGGCAATGACTTGAACATCAAGTTCAACGACACCGGTAGCTCGACCCTCAACGTCGCCTCGGTCGACGCCACGGCGAGCGGTCTCGGTCTGTCGTCGATCACCAGCTCGAACAACTCGTCGAGCCAGAACGGTCTCGGCAACTTCCTGCTGAACTCGGACGTCAACAAGACCCTGGCGACCCTGACCAGCGCCGGCAACACGCTGACCTCCGCGGCGAGCTCCCTGGGCTCGAACCTGTCGGTCGTTCAGAACCGCCAGGACTTCTCCAAGCAGCTGATCAACGTGCTGCAGACGGGTTCGGCCAACCTGACGAACGCCGACCTGAACCAGGAAGCGGCGAACTCGCAGGCGCTGTCGACCCGTCAGTCGATGGGCATCTCGGCCCTGTCGCTGGCCAACTCCGCACAGCAGGGCGTCCTCCAGCTCCTGCGGTAAGCGCCACGCACGTCGAAGAGACGGGCCGGCCGGGTCTCCCCGGTCGGCCCTTCTCTTTGGTCGCGCTCGCACGAACGCGAGGAGCACGGCGCAGGGCCGACCCGGCAAGGCGTCTTGGCGCGAGCTCCCGTCCGCTCATGGCGGCGTGCGCGGCCGGGACGATCCAAAGGCCGTTCCGGCCCCGGGGTTGCAAAGCTTAACCGTATCGGCCAGCCTGTCCGTAGTTACTGCGTACCGATCCGAGCTGAGCCGGAGTGCCGATGCGAGTGAATCACGAGCGCCGCCTTCTCAACAAGGCTGCAGAGGCACGGGATTACCAGATCTCGATCCGCCAGAAAGCCGACGCCTCCTGGCCCAGCGATCACAGCCGGCTGACGGCGCTCGAGAGCACGGGGCATCTCCAGCGGATCGACCTGCACGATGGCCCGGATGGATCCGTGGCGGTCTGGCAGATCACCGCGGCCGGCCTCTCGCAGCTTCAGGCTCTGACGTCGGGAGCCGAATGATGGCGTCCGTGAAGATCCGCGCGACCGACGACGGGACCTTCGTGGTCTACCGCAACGGCGCGGCCGTCGCGTCGGGATTGACCCGCGAGCAGGCCGAGCGCTGCGCGACGGTTCTGGGCTGGATCGCGCAGGGGCGCTGACGGCACAGGGAGCCGTTTCCCGCCCCTCGGCGCGGCCGAGCGAGCGGCGACGGCAAGACCTCTATTCCGCGGCCTCCGCGTGGATGGCCTCACCGAGAGCCTCGCGCCGCGCGCTGTTCAGAATGCGCTGCCGGGCTTGGGGCTCCTGTATCGCCTGCCAGAGGCGGAACAGCTCGGAGGTCATGCACAGCTCGCAGGCGTCGCCGTCCGGTGCGTAGAAGGCCTCGACCGGACAGCCAACGACGGCTGCGATCTCGCGCAGGCGCGCGACTGCTCGAACATCGATGGCCATCGGAGACGGAATTCCCACACGACACTCGCGCTCGGGCTACCATCGCCGAACCCGGGGCATCAAGGGATCGGTCTGTACCAGACCTGATCCGAACGTATCAGTTCGAACAGATCGGGGTATGTGGTCTCCACGTCGACCGCGACGGGTGCGCCTCTGCAAAAGCCGAAGACGTGATCAGGGGCGGTAAGGTCCCGTCACGACCGGCGTAGTCGCGGCCCGCGACCGCCCGGGTCTGGCAGTGAGCCGCGTCGGATCAGTCACCGCGATCGACCGGACCTGCTGGATCACCATCGCCTGTCGATCCGGATGCCGCCCGCGGCGTCGATCAGGATGTCAACGCCTGGCCGGTACGCGCCGCACGACCCGAAAGACCGACGGCGGCGGGACAAACCTGGCCGCCGAGCTGTTCACGCAGCGGCGGAATCGCTGATTGTGCAGCAATCGGGGGGCGTTCGGCGAAAGATTATCGACCGGAAGCTTCCCGTTAACGAAGCGTAAACTTTTGTCACGTGATCCTGAGACGGTGATCGGGTACAGGACCCGGCACGCAGATCGGGCGAGGTTCCGATGATCGTCTTGATTGCCGCAGCCATCGTCAGCGGCCTCGCGACAGCCGCGATCCTGGCGCCGGTGAGCGCCCTGGCGGCACTGATCATCGCGCCCCTCGCGGCCAGCGCGTCCGCCATCCTCGCCTGCATCTTCATCGCGTGGCGCAACACCCGCGACGATGTCGGGCCGCCCGATCTCGAGGCGCAGGCCGACGCGATGGTGGCCGTCCTCTGCGAAGTCGCGCAACAGGGCAAGATCGTCCCGGTCGCCGCACCGGTCCGGGTCCGCGGTCCCCGGTCGGCCTGATCCCGCCGCACGCCGGCCGCAATACCGGTGTTGCGGCCGGCCCCGTTGCCAGCAGCGCCGGTCGCGGCCCATTCTACCCGCGATGAGGCCGCCCGTACCCCTCTCCGCCGTCCGGATCTTCGAGGCTGCCGCGCGGCGGCGGTCGTTCAAGGCCGCGGCCGGTGAACTCAACCTGTCCCCGAGCGCGGTCAGCCATGCCCTGCGCAAGATGGAAGAGACCCTGGGCGTCGCGCTGTTCGAGCGGGTGGGCCAGGGCATCGCGCCGACACCGGCCGGGGAGGCGCTCCGCGACCATGTCGGCCGCGCCTTCGCGGAACTGGACCGCGGCTTCGATCTCGTGGCCAATCGCGGGCCGCAATTGCTCAGGCTGCACTGCGCGCCGAGTTTCGCCGCGCAGTGGCTGGCGCCGCGGCTGGCCCGGTTCCTGAGCGCCCATCCGGGCGTCGAAGTGCGGCTCGCCGCGGGCATGGACTACGCCCGGTTCATCACCGACGAGTTCGATGCCGACATCGTGTACGGACCGCCCCGCGGCGAAGGTCTGGTGCGGCTGCCGCTGGGCCCGGAGACCGTCACGCCGCTCTGCGACCCGGCGCGGGCGGCCCGGATCCGCGAGCCGTCCGATCTGCTGGCGCAGACCCTGATCCAGAGCGACAACAAGCAGGTGCGCTGGACCCACTGGTTCGAGCGGAACCGACTCGCGACGCAGCCGAGCGCGGGCATCCGCTTCGACCGGAGCTTCCTGGCCCTGGCGGCCGCCGCGGACGGCCTCGGCGTCGCCCTGGAATCCACCCGCCTCGCCGAGCGGGAACTGGCGACCGGGCGCCTCGTCACCCCGTTGTCCGGGCGCTCGCAGGACCTCAGCTACGTCGGCCACCACTTCGTCTGTCCGGCCGACGCGCGCCGGCGGGCGCCGCTCCGGGTCTTCGCGCGATGGCTGACCGAGGAGCTCGGGGTTCCGCTGGGTCCCGACCTCGCCTGAACGCGGACAAAGATGACCGGGATTCACCTGCGGGTGCAAATTCCGCGTTTGTCGCGGGCGCGCCGCGCCGGCACTCTCCTCCCGACAAGACAGGCGCGAGAAGACGACGCCGCAGAGTGCTCGATCCGCGGCCTCAGGACTCGACGCGCGGCTGACGGCCCGGTGTCTCCCGTCGCGACGACAGGTTCGATCCCGCGCAGTCGCGGATCGGCGGGAGGACTCTTCCATGCTGTTGAACGACCGGGTGTGCGTGATCACCGGCGCAGCCTCCGCCCGCGGCATCGGCAAGGCCACCGCGCGGCTCTTCGCGCGCCACGGCGCCCGCGTCGCCGTCCTCGATCTCGACGTCGGCCAGGCCGAGGCCGCCGCCCGCGACATCGGGCCGGGCCATGTCGGCTTGGCCTGCGACGTCACCGACCGGGCGGCCTGCTCTGCGGCGGCGGATGAGATCGTCGGCCGCCTCGGGCGCATCGACGTGCTCGTCAACAACGCCGGCATCACCCAGCCTCTCAGGATCATGGAGATCGAGCCGGAGGACTACGACGCGGTCACCGACGTGAATCTGCGCGGCACGCTCTACATGAGCCAGGCGGTGATCCCGACGATGCGCGGCCGGGGCTCAGGCGCGATCGTGTGCATGTCGTCGGTCTCGGCCCAGCGGGGCGGCGGCATCTTCGGCGGGCCCCATTACAGCGCCGCCAAAGGTGGCGTCCTCGGCTTGGCGAAAGCGATGGCCCGGGAGTTGGGGCCCGACGGGGTGCGGGTGAATTCCGTGACCCCTGGCCTGATCCAGACCGACATCACGGGCGGCAAGCTCACGCCCGAGCTGACAGCCGAGATCGCCAGCGGCATCCCGCTCGGGCGCCTCGGTGTGGCGGACGACGTCGCCAACGCCTGCCTGTTCCTCGCCTCCGACCTGTCCACGTACATCACCGGCGCGGTGATCGACGTGAACGGCGGCATGCTGATCCACTGAGGAGGCCGACGTGGCGATCGACGTCCCGACCGAGCGGCCGCGCGCCGGCTCCAACGTGCCGCTCGCCGAGCGCGCCTATCGCATCCGCCGCCACGCCCTGCGCATGGGCGAGGTTCAGGGCCAGGGCTATATCGCCCAGGCGCTCGGCATCGCCGACGTGCTGGCGGTGAGCTACTTCCACGCCCTCACCTACCGGCCCGCGGATCCCGAATGGGAGGGTCGCGACCGCTTCCTGCTGTCGATCGGCCACTACGCCATCGCCCTCTACGCGGCCCTGATCGAGGCCGAGATCCTCCCCGAGGACGAGCTGGCGAGCTACGGCGGCGACGACAGCCGCCTGCCGATGTCCGGCATGGCCGCCTACACGCCCGGCATGGAGATCACCGGCGGCTCGCTGGGCCACGGGCTCGGCATCGCGGTCGGCATGGCGCTCGGGCTGAAGCGGAAGCGCTCCCGGAGCTTCGTCTACAACCTGTTCTCCGACGGCGAGCTGAACGAGGGCTCGACCTGGGAGGCCGCGATGTCGGCCGGTTCGTTCAGGCTCGACAACCTGATCGGCCTCGTCGACGTGAACGGCATGCAGGCGGACGGCGCCTCGACCGGGGTGCTCGACTTCGAGCCGCTCGCACCGAAATTCGAGGCCTTCAACTGGTTCGTGCAGCGGGTCGACGGCAACGACATCGACGCGCTGGTCCGGGCCTTCGACGCCGCCCGCGACCACCCTGGCCCGCGGCCCCGGATCATCATCTGCGACACCCGCATGGCGAAGGGCGTGCCGTTCCTGGAGACGCGCGAGCGCAACCACTTCCTGCGGGTCGAGCCGGACGAGTGGCAGCGGGCCCTGGCGATCCTGGACGAGGGGAGAGTGCGGTGAGACGCTCCAAGTACGAGAGGCCCTCCCCCCGCGCGGCCGGCGGCGCCACGACCTCGGCGATGATCGCCTCACTCGCTGCGCCCGGGCAGCGCACGAAGGCCGCGCCCTTCGGCCACGCCCTCGTCGCGCTCGCCGAGACGCGCCCCGACATCGTCGGCCTCTCGGCCGACCTGTCGAAATACACGGACCTGCACATCTTCGCGCAGGCCCATCCCGAGCGCTTCTACCAGATGGGGATGGCCGAGCAGCTGCTGATGAGCGCGGCCGCGGGCCTCGCCCGGGAGGGGTTCACGCCCTTCGCCACCACCTACGCGGTGTTCGCGGCGCGGCGCGCCTACGACTTCATCTGCCTCGCGATCGCGGAGGAGAATCTCGACGTCAAGATCGCCTGCGCCCTGCCCGGCCTGACCACGGGCTACGGCCCGAGCCACCAGGCGACGGAGGATCTCGCGATCTTCCGCGGGATGCCGAATCTCACGATCATCGACCCCTGCGACGCCCACGAGATCGAGCAGGTCGTCCCCGCCATGGCGGCCCACAGGGGGCCGGTCTACCTGCGGCTCCTGCGCGGCAACGTCCCCCTCGTGCTCGACGCGTACGGCTACCGGTTCGAGCTCGGCAAGGCCAAGACGATCCGCGACGGCCGCGACGTCCTCGTGATCTCTTCGGGCCTCATGACCATGCGCGCCCTGGAGGTCGCCGAGGCCCTGCGCGACGACCGGGTCGACGTGGCGGTGCTGCACGTGCCGACGATCAAGCCCCTCGACGCGGCGACGATCCTCCACGAGGCCGGGCGCGGCGGCCGGCTCGTGGTGGTCGCCGAGAATCACAGCGTGATCGGCGGGCTCGGCGAGGCGGTGGCCGGTCTCCTCATGCGCGCGGGCGTCGGACCGGGCCGCGGCTTCCGCCAGATCGGGCTGCCGGACGAGTTCCTCGACGCCGGCGCCCTGCCGACGCTCCACGACCGCTACGGTATCTCGGCCACCGCGATGGCACGGAGCATCCGCGCATGGCTCTGAGCCAGATCGCCGTCGTCGGCCTCGGCGCCATGGGCCTGCCGATGGCGACCAACCTGGTCGCGGCGGGATTCGCCGTCCGCGGCTACGACCTGCGGCCCGAGAGCCGGGGTGCCTTCGCGGCGGCCGGCGGGGCCGCGGCCGACACGCCGGCCGCCGCCGCCGCGGGCGTCGACGCGCTCCTCCTCATGGTGGTGAACGCCGCGCAGGTCGAGGACGTGCTGTTCGCGCAGGGCACTCTCGAAGCCCTCGCGCCGGACGGCATCGTGGTCCTGATGGCGACCTGCCCGCCGCGATCGGTGGAGCACCTCGCCGAGCGCGTCGCGGCGTCCGGCCGCCGCTTCGTCGACGCGCCGGTCTCGGGCGGGGTCGTCGGCGCGCAGGCCGGCACCCTCACCGTCATGGCGGCGGCGCCCGCGGGGACCCTCGCCGCGCTGAGGCCGGTTCTCGACGCCTTGGGCGACCGGATCTTCCACGTCGGCGAGCGACCCGGACAGGGCGCCACCGTGAAGGCCGTCAACCAGCTCCTGTGCGGCGTGCACATCGCCGCCGCCGCCGAGGCGCTGGCGCTCGCCGGGCGGATCGGCGTCGACCTCGGCGTGTGTCTGGAGATCCTCTCGGGTTCCTCGGCCGCAAGCTGGATGCTGCGTGACCGCGGTCCCCGGATGCTGGAGGACGCGCCCCGGGTCACGAGCGCGGTCGACATCTTCGTCAAGGACCTCGGCATCGTGCTCGAAGCCGGCCGCGGCGCCGGGGCGGCGCTGCCGCTCGCTGCGCTCGCCCACCAGCTCTTCGTCTCGACCGCAGGGCGCGGCGACGGCGCCGCCGACGACAGCCAGGTGATCCGCGCCTACCGCCTGCTCAACGGCGCGGGGGCCTGACGCGGCACGGGCCATGCGACGACGGGCCCGGATCCGCCGGAAGTCGACGGCGGAACTCGCGCGGACCGAAGCCCTGACGCGCCGTCCGACGCCCGAGACGCGCCTCGGCCTCCAGCGTCTGCTACCGCCGGCGCTCGCCCTGTCGGCCTGCGCATCTTCGCCCGGCGCCGCACCGGACCCGACCTTACGGTCGCTCGCGGCGCTCGACACGTTTCGCGAGGAGACCGACGGCTTCCGGGAGACGGAGCCGTGACCCGCCCATGGGCAGGGCTCGGACACCGAACCGTTGGCGCGATCCCGAGCGGCGCCGGGGCGGCCACACGTAGGGACTGGAGAAGGAAGTACGGCGGCGCGGCACGCCCGCATCCTGAGGACGGATCGCGCGGACCGACCGGAAGTGTTTGCCGGCGGACCGGATAACGGTATCGGAGAGCGAAGGCGCGCCGAGACGCACCACGAGAAACACGCGAAGACGCATGTGGGCCGATCCCGCCGCCAGCGGCGTCGGGAGCGGCTCCGACGGAGGGGCGCCATGCAGATCGATGTTGCGGCCGTCGAGTCGACGGCGGGGATTGGGTTGTCGGGACCGCCGCTGCGCGCCCGGGGCTGGCTGCGCCGGCTGGATGCCGGGCTCGGCTACCTCGTGGAGATCCCGGCGGCGCTGCTCGTCCTGGCCGAGATCGCGGTGCTGCTCGGCGGTGTCGTCAGCCGTTACGTGTTCCGTGACCCCATCATCTGGTCGGACGAACTCGCCTCGATCCTGTTCCTGTGGCTCGCCATGCTGGGCGCCGTGGTCGCCTTCCGGCGCGCCGAGCACATGCGCATGACCGCCTTCGTGGCCATGAGCGGCCCGCGTCTGCGCGCCTTCCTGGAGACCGTTGCTCTGGTCGCCGGCCTGATCTTCGTGGCCCTGCTGCTGGAGCCGGCCTTCGAGTTCGCCAGCGAGGAGACCTTCGTCCAGACGCCGGCTCTCGAGCTCAACAACGCCTGGCGCGCCGCCGCCCTGCCGATCGGCCTCGGCCTCATGCTGATCGTGGCCCTCATCCGCCTCCTCGAGACCGCCGACTGGAAGCTGACCGCGGGGGCGCTGGTCCTGGGCGGCGGCGTTGCCGCGGGCCTGCTGGCGCTGCAGCCGTGGCTCGCCAACCTCGGCAATCTCAACCTGCTGCTGTTCTTCGTCGTCGGCGTCGGCGCGCTGGTCTTCTCCGGTGTGCCGATCGCCTTCGCGTTCGGCCTCTCGACCTTCGCATACATCGCGCTCACCACCGACGCGCCCTCCATGGTGGTGGTCGGCCGCATGGACGAGGGCATGAGCCACCTCATCCTGCTCGCTGTGCCGCTCTTCGTGTTCCTCGGCCTACTGATCGAGATGACCGGCATGGCCCGCGCCATGGTCGGGTTCCTGGCCTCGTTGCTGGGCCACGTGCGCGGCGGCCTGCACTACGTTCTGGTCGGGGCGATGTACCTCGTCTCGGGCATCTCCGGCTCGAAGGCCGCCGACATGGCGGCCGTGGCACCGGTGCTGTTCCCCGAGATGAAGGCCCGGGGCGCCAAGGAGGGCGATCTCGTCGCTCTGCTCGCCACCACCGGTGCGCAAACCGAAACAATCCCGCCCTCGATCGTGCTGATCACGATCGGCTCGGTCACCGGCGTCTCGATCACCGCCCTGTTCACCGGCGGCCTGCTCCCGGGCCTCGTTCTGGCCGCGACGCTGTGCGCGCTGGTCTGGTGGCGCTACCGCCGCGAGGACCTGAGCCACGTGGCCCGTCCGTCGGGCCGCGTCATCGGCCGCGCCTTCCTGGTCGCGATCCCGGCGCTCGCCCTGCCGTTCGTGATCCGCTTCGCTGTGGTCGAGGGAATCGCCACCGCCACCGAGGTCTCGACCATCGGCATCGTCTACGCGGCTCTGGCAGGTCTGCTGATCTACCGCCAGTTCGAGTGGCGGCGACTCTACCCGATGCTGGTGACCACAGCGACCCTGTCCGGCGCGATCCTCCTGATCATCGGTGCGGCCACCGGGATGGCGTGGGCGCTGACGCAGTCGGGCTTCTCTCAGACGCTCGCCGAGGTGATGAAGAGCCTGCCGGGCGGCGCGCTCGGCTTCCTGTTCGTCTCGGCCTTCGCCTTCATCATCCTGGGCTCGGTGCTGGAGGGCATCCCGGCGATCGTGCTGTTCGGGCCGCTCCTGTTCCCGATCGCGCGGGCGGTCGGCGTCCACGAGGTCCACTACGCGATGGTGGTGATCCTCGCGATGGGCATCGGCCTGTTCGCCCCGCCCTTCGGCGTCGGCTACTACGCGGCCTGCGCCATCAGCCGGATCCATCCCGATGCCGGGATGCGCCCGATCGTCGGCTACATCGTGGCCCTGCTGATCGGCCTCCTCGTCATCATCCTTGTCCCCTGGTTCTCGATCGGCTTCCTCTGACGACCGCGACCAAGGCGTAGGCGCCGAGTGCGGTCAGATCATGCCGGCGCCGCCGGTGCGAACGATCCGCTCGCGCTGCTCGGCGTAGCGTTCGGCCGCGGCGCGTCGCACTGCATCCTCGAGACGGCTGACGAGGTTCGCGAGGACTGTCATCGGATTCGGATCCCGCTCAGGGCCGGGCGGCGCGCCCGGATTGCTGCAATGCAATATGCGCGGGCCGTAGGGACATGTCAGGGGCTCCGCATCTCCGAGCTGTCATGCAGCGGGATCATGATGCGCGCGGAGCGAAGCGGACCGGGCCGTTCGCCTCGGACGTATGTCCGCCGTCGGTCGGAGCAGTGCGGCGGCGACGCGTGCTCGGATCCTCGTACCGAGCCGGTGCCGGCTTGGACACAGCCGGCCTCGCGAGGGGATCAGATCCGTTCGGCGGCGCGAGGACAGAGGGCGCCGCATCGACCGGACGGGATCGCCGAGAGCCTCATCGGCTCTGTCGGACCGTCCGCCCGTCGAGGGGCAGGTCGCCCCGCGCTTCCAGTCCCTCGCGGATCGCGCGCTTCGTCACCTTGCCGTAGCCGGACTTCGGCAGAGAGTCCCAGAAGAACACGCGCCGCGGCAGCTTGTAGCGGGCGACGTCGGCCGACAGCCACGCGATCAGCTCGCCCTCCTCCACCGCGGTTCCGGGACGCGCGACGCAGACCGCGACGCCGACCTCGCCCCAGGCGGGATCCGGCACGCCGAGGATCGCGGCCTCGGTGATTGCCGGATGGGTCAGGAGCTTCTCCTCGATCTCGCGCGGATACACGTTCGAGCCGCCGGAGATGTACATGTCCGAGGCGCGGCCGGTGATGAACAGGAAGCCTTCCGCGTCCAGGTGGCCGAGATCGCCGGTCCGGAACCAACCGTCGCGGAAGGCCGCCGCGTTGGCCTCCGGATTGTCGTAGTAGCCCGCGAACACGGCCGGGCCGCAGACGCAGATCTCCCCGGTGGCGCCGGGCGAACATTCGCGGCCCTCCGTGTCCTGGATCTGGACCTGCATGCCGGTGCGCTCGAACCCGCAGGTGCCGACCTTCACGTCCGGCCCGTCCTCGGCCGCGTGCAGGCGAGGCGGCAGCACCGTGATGTTGCCGGTCACCTCGCCCAGGCCGAAATACTGCACCAGCACCGGGCCGAGCACCCGCAGCGCGTGCTGCTGGTCCGCCCGGTACATCGGCGCGCCCGCGTAGATGACGTGGCGCAGGCTCGAATGATCGTGCGCCGCCACGGCCGGATGCTCGGTCAGTAGCTTCACGATGGTCGGCACGGTGAAGAGGTTCGTGACGCGCCACGCCTCGACGAGGGCCCAGACCTCCGCGGGGTCCAGCCGCTCGCCGGCGGTCAGCACTGTCTTGGTGCCGGCCGCGACCTGCGCGAGCTGGTGGATGCCGGCCCCGTGCGACAGCGGCGCGACGACCAGGGACGCGTCGGCCTCCGTCGTGCCCGGCATCAGGTCGCAGAGGTGGTTGGTGATGACGAAGGCCATCTGGCCGTGCGTCAGGACCGCCGCCTTCGGGCGGCCCGTCGTCCCCGAGGTGAAGAAGAACCAGCACGGATCGTCGTGCTCGACATCGGCGACGGGGGCGGCCGCGCCCCGATGGTCGGCGACGAGCGTGTCGTAATCGGCTCCGAAGGTTGCGCCCCCGATCTCGACGACGCGGTCCAGGTCGGGGCAGGCCTCGCGCACGGCGGCGGCGTGGTCCGGAAACCCCGCGCCGCAGATCAGCGTGGAGGCGCCGCTGGCGCGCGCCAGATAGGCGATCTCCGCGGGTGTCTGCCGGAAATTGGCCGGCACCCAGACCGCCCCCAGCCGGAAGCAGACGAACATCGACTCGAAGAGCTGGTTGCTGTTGCGCGCCTGGACCAGCACGCGGTCACCCTTGGTCACGCCGCGGGCGGCGAGCGCCGCCGCCATCGCGTCGACACGGGCGTCGAGCTCGGCCCAGGTCCAGTGCCGCGCACCCCAGGCGAGCCCTATCGCGTCCGGAAACCGGCGCGCGGCCCTCCGCAGGAAATGGGCGAGATTCATCACCCGCCGGGAGCACGGCGCGACCCCGCCGCGCGGCGCCCCCGCGGCGACCATCAGGTGAGCTTCCCGCAGGCCTTCTCGAGCAGCGACCAGCCCTCCTCGCCGTACCGGCCCTTCCACTCGGCGTAGAAACCGGCCTTCCGCAGCTTGTCGCGGAAGGGCTCAGGGTCGGGCTTGTTGAAGACCATGCCGTTCTTCGAGAGTTCCGCCTGCAGGTTGGCGTTGAGCTGGGCGACATCGGCCCGCTCCTTCATCCCGGCGGCGTTGATGTGGCGGGCGACCGTCTCGCGCAGGTCCGGCGGGAGGCGCTCCCAGGCGCGGCGGTTCGCCAGGAACCAGTACCCATCCCACATGTGGTTCGTGAGCGAGCAGTACTTCTGCACCTCGTAGAACTTCGTCGTGGAGATGACCGCGAGCGGGTTCTCCTGGCCTTCGACGATCTTGGTCTGCAGGGCCGAGTAGGTCTCGTTCAGGTTGATCGAGGCGGGTGCCGCGTCGAAGGCCTTGAACATCGAGGTCCAGAGCGGCGAGACCGGGACGCGGATCCGGAAGCCCTTGAAGTCGTCGGGCGTGGCGATCGGCCGGGTGGACGAGGTGGTCTGCCGGTAGCCGTTGTCCCAGATCTTCTCCATGGCGACGAGACCGGCCTTGGCGATCTGCTGGCGGACCCAGGCGCCGAGCTCGCCGTCCATGGCCGGCCAGACGGCATCGTAGCTCGGGAACGCGTAGCCGATGCCGTTGATCGACGCGTTGGGCACCAGGGTCGAGAGAATCAGCGGCGACATCGTGAAGAACTCGACGCTGCCCGAGCGCAGCTGGCTCAGCGTGTCGGTGTCGGAGCCGAGCTGACTCGTCGGGAAGATCTTGAGGTCGAACCGGCCGCCGGTCTCAGTGCGGAGCGCCTCCGCCATCTCGCGGGCGCGGATGTTCATCGGGTGCGTGTCGGGCAGGTTGTTGGCGTATTTGTAGGTGAACTCTGCCTTCTGCGCCCGCGCCACGTGCGGGGCCGCCAGCGTGCCGGCGACGAGGGCCGTCGAGCCGGTCACCAGGAATCGGCGGCGGGACAGGGGCGTGCGGTCCAGTGACATGGCGGCCTTTCCGGTGCGGGCCTGCCGGCCCGGCGTTTCCTCGGGTCCGCGTTGGTGCGGACTCTCTGGTTGCGGCCTCGATAGCCGCTGACCGGTGCCAGTCAACGGACTTTCGCAGCCTCGCCCCCGGGAATGATTGCATCCGGGTGCCCCCTGACACGCTCTGCACCGCGCGTGGCGGTCCCGCACGCGCGTGACCGAGGTCGCGCGGCGACGGCGCGGATGGCGCGATCCGCGCCGGCCTTCAGTCCTGGCCGGGCAGATGCACCGTCCAGGGCTCGGCGAAGGTGTGTTCCTCGAGGTTCGCGCCCGGGCCGCCGCGGTCGACCACGACGAAGTCCTGCGGCTGGCCGTAGGGCGTCAGCACGCCGTGCCACGTGTTGCGCGCGTAGCAGATCCCCTGCCCCGGCGCCGTCACGAAGGCGCGCGGCGGCCCGGGACGCCCGCTCGCGTCCGGGCAGACCACCACCAGGAACGGCGCCGCGCTCAGTGGCAGGAATGCCTGCGCGCCCAGCGGATGCCGTTCAACGAGGTCGAGCCGCAGCGGCATCGGGTAGGGCTGCGCCTCCACGAGCCCGATCACCACGCGCGAGCCCTCGCCGACGACCTCGACCGCCGCCAGGTCGTGGAAGCGGCGCGCCATCCCGCCGTTCATCGGCCGCGGCGCCACCGCGGCCGCGTCGATCACCGTGCCGAATGGCGCGAACGCCTCGGCCGTGAGCGGCCGGGCGACGAGCGTGCGGGGGTCCGCGCTCACCGGCCGAGCCCGCGCGGCGCCAGCGCCGGGTGCCGGTTGACGTCCTTGTACAGCAGGTACCGGAACGGGCCCGGGCCACCCGCGTAGCAGGCCTGCGGGCAGAAGGCGCGCAGCCACATGAAGTCGCCCGCCTCGACCTCGACCCAGTCGCGGTTGAGCCGGTAGACCGCCTTGCCTTCCAGCACGAACAGCCCGTGCTCCATGACGTGGGTCTCCTCGAAGGGGATCGAGGCGCCCGGGCGCAGGCTGACGATGTTGACGTGCATGTCGTGTCGCAGGTCGTCGGAGGCGACGAAGCGGGTCGTCGCCCAGGCGCCGTCGGTGCCGACCATGCCGGCCGGCTCGACCGCCGACTCGTGCGTGACGAAGGAGCTCGGCGCGTCCAGGCCGGCGGTGGGCTGGTAGGCCTTGCGGACCCAGTGGAAGCGCACGGGTTCGTGGCCGTCGTTTCGCAGGGCCCAGGCGGCGCCGGGGGCGAGGTAGGCGTAGCTGCCCGGCCGCAGGGGGTGGCGCGCGCCGTCCAGCGTGAGGCTGGCCGTGCCGGCGACCACGAACAGGACGCCCTGCGCCTGCGGCTCCGGCTCGGGGGCCCGGCTGCCGCCGCCGGGGGCGACCTCCATGAGGTACTGGGCGAAGGTCTCAGCGAAGCCCGAGAGCGGCCGGGCCAGGATCCAGGCCTGGGCATCGTCCCAGCCCGGCAGGCGGCTGGTGACGATGTCGCTCATCACGCCGTGGGGGATCACCGCGTAGGCCTCGGTGAACACCGCCCGGCCCGTCATCAGCCGCGTCTGGCCGGGCAGGCCTCCGCAGGGGGGATTGTAGGCTCCAGCGCTCATGGTCGGTCTCCGCGATTCGACTTCAAGCTGTAAACGTCGGGCAGGGGATCGGTCACGCGGTGTGCGGCTCCGCGACCGGTGCGTCGAGGATCTCCGCCGTGTCGGTGGTGTCCTCGCCGTTCAGGACGCGGTTGGCCTGCGCCCGGTCGATGTCGCCTTCCCAGGCGGCGATGACGACGGTCGCCACGCAATTGCCGATCAGGTTCCCGAGCGCGCGGGCGATGCCGACGAACCAGTCGACCGACAGGACGAGGACCAGCCCGATCACCGGGATCTCGGGAACCGCCGAGAGCGTCGCGGCGAGGACGACGATCGCCGAGCCTGGCACGCCGTGGGCGCCCTTCGAGGTCAGGAGCGCGATGCCGAGGATCAGCATCAGGCGGCCGAACGACAGGTCGGTGTTGGTCGCCTGGGCGATGAACACCGTGGCGAGGGTCAGGTAAAGGGAGAAGGCATCGAGGTTGAAAGAGTAGCCGGTCGGGATCACGAGGCCGACGGTCGATTCCTTGATGCCGAGCCGCTCCATCTTGCGCATGACTTGCGGGAGCACGCAGTCGGAGGAGGCGGTTCCGGCCACGACGGTCAGTTCCTCGCGCAGGTAGACGAGCAGCTTGAACAGGCTGAAGCCGGCGAGCCGCATGATGCCGCCGAGCACCAGGACCACGAAGAGCGCCACCCCCGCGTAGAACAGCACCACCAGCATGCTGAGCTGCTTGAGGGAGCCGACGCCGTATTTGCCGACCGTGAAGGCGACCGCGCCGAGCACGCCGAGCGGCGCCAGCCGCACGATGAAGCCGATGATCCGGAACAGGACCTCGGTGATGCGCTCCAGGCTGTCGGCCAGGGGCTTGCCGCGCTCGCCGAGGAGCGAGAGGCCGGAGCCGAACAGGAGCGCGAGGAGGAGGACCTGGAGGATGTCGCCCTTGGCGAAGGCGTCGACGAAGGTCGTCGGCACCAGCTTCATCAGGAAGTCGACGGTGCCCGTCACCTGACCGACCCGGTCGGTGTAGCTGGCGAGCGACTTGGCATCCAGCGTCGCCAGATCGACGTTCATCCCGTGACCGGGCGCGACGACGTAGGCGAGGACGAGGCCCAGCGTGAGCGCGATGGTCGTCACCACCTCGAAATAGATCAGAGATTTGAGGCCGACGCGGCCGACTTTCCGAAGGTCGCCCGCACCGACGATGCCGTGCACGACGACGCCGAAGACCAGCGGCGCGACAACCATCTTGATGAGCTTGATGAAGACGTCGCCCAGCGGCTTCAGGGTGACGGCAAAGTCGGGCCAGAGCCGGCCGACGAGGATGCCGATCATCAGGGCGGCGACAACCTGTCCGAACAGGGACCCGAACAAGCGCTTCAACGCAACCTCCCTGGAACGGCTAGCCCGGACCCGGCCGCGAACGCCCCGCCTCTCGTGGGCGGGTTCGATCGACGCGATCGCGGCGCGCGGCGGCCTGAGGCGGCGCAGTGCCGGGCCGGCCTTCCGGGCGGCAAAATCGTGCCCGACGATCTAGACGTCAAATATCTATTTCGTTTAGATTGAAACTTTGAGAGTTCTAATGACGCGATGGAACTGCGCCATCTCCGCTACTTCGTCGCCGTCGCCAAGCACCTGAGCTTCACCGCTGCGGCGGAGAGCCTCGGCGTCGCGCAGCCGCCGCTCAGCCAGCAGATCCGCGATCTGGAGGACGAGATCGGGACGGCCCTCTTCGAGCGGACGACCCGGCGCGTGGCGCTGACACGGGCCGGTCAGGACTTTCACATACAGGCCATCAACCTGTTGGAGCGGGCCGCCGAGGCCGTCGAGCGGGCTCGGGCCATCGGCGCGGGCACCGCCGGCATCATCAATGTCGGGTTGACGGGCTCGATGCTGGCCGGGCCGCTCGGTCACGCGATCCGCAGCTTCGCGCAGGCCTACCCGGCCGTGGATCTGCGGATCCACGAGATGTCGCCGGACCGTCAGATCGCGATGCTGAAGGCCGGCCAGACCGACGTGAGCTTCCTGCGGGCCCCACCGCAGGATGCCGATCTGGTCCGAGTCCGCGCGTGGAGCGAGACCGTGAAGGCCGTCCTGCCGAACGGGCACCGCCTCGCGCGGGGCAGGCTGCGGCTCGCTGACCTGCGCGACGAGCGGTTCGTGTTCCTGCGCATGTCCGACTCGCTGTTCGCCAAATACCTCTGGGATTGCTGCGTCGAGGCCGGGTTCGTCCCCACCATCACCCATCAGGCCGTCGAGGCCGCCTCGCTGACGAGCCTCGTCGCGTCCGGCCTGGGCATCGCCATCATCCCGGAATACGTCGCCCGGCTGGCGCACGCCGACGTGGTCTACAGGCCGCTGGACGGGCCCCGCATCCGCGCAGACGTCTTCGCGCTGTGGACCCCTGCGAAAGCCGCTCTGGTCGGCAACTTCGTCGATCTGGTCCGCGACAGTCAGGAGACCGCCGACTAGGCGGAGCACCGGACCCTACGACACAGGCCGAGAGCCGCGGGAATACGGGCTCCTCGGAGCGCCCACCGCAGGCCAGCAGCCCCATGTTTTTCCGCTTATGGATATCTTATATCCGCCTTCTTTTTGACCGCCATATTCCCGAAACGAATCTGATACGCTATTGCTGCTCTAGGTTCGGAGCGCTTGCAGCCACAATGCCTTCCCAGTTCATCCGCTCCGCGGCCTGGGCGCCCACGATTGCTTTGTCGTGGTTCTGGGGGCTCGGGTTCTTCTACGCGATCCATGTGACGCTCACCTACGGCTGGCTCGGGTTTCTTGCCTTCGCGCTGCCGAACGCGACGGGGCTCGGCCTGTTCGGCTGGGTCCTCGGCGCGCCCCGCCGGAACCTCGACACGATCGTGGCCGCCGTTCAGGGGCCGTACGCCCTGCTGTTCATGGGGGCACAGTTCTTCGCCGTCGCGATCACGATCTTCGGATTCGCCGCCTACGCGTGGATCCCGCTGTTCGGCCACGAGGCCGCCGTCGGCGTGGTCGCGCTGGTCCTCGTCGCCTGCTCGATCGGCCACGCGGTCCCGCTGCGCGGCATCCGGGTCATCCACGGCGGGGCGCTGGTTGTGGGGCTCGCGGCGGGCGCGGTCCTGCTCGGAGGGCTGCCCGGGGACGGGAGCGGCTGGGAGGTCCCGCTCCAGGCCTTCGACGAGCGCTTCTACGGGCTCGTCATCCCCTCGCTCGTCGGCTTCCTGCTCGGGCCCTGGATGGACATCCAGCAGTGGCAGCGCGCCGTGGAGATCCGGCGGTCGGGCGGATCGGTGCGCGCGGCCTACGTCACCGGCGCGCTCCTGTTCCTCGGCCTCCTGACGATCAACGCGCTGCTCGCCGCGCGGGCGGGACTCGGCACGCCGATCATCTCGTCGGACGGTCTTTCGGGAGCCTACGCGGCCGTGGCGCAGGCGATCGGTCGCGACCCCGCGGCCGGCGCTGTTGCGGCCTTCGTCATCTGGACGGCTATCGCCGCCGCGACCACGATCGACAGTTTCTACACCGCCACGCGCTGGCTCGGGACATCGATCACGGCGCGCAGCAACTCGCCGCTCCTCGCTTTCGTGCCGGCGGGACTCGTGGCGTCGCCGGTCTGGATCCTCGGTGCCGCGCTCGCCACCGCGGCGGCGGCGATCTGGGCGAACCTCTCGCTCCTCTACCTGATGATGCCCTTCGCCACGCTCCTCGTCGGGGCGGCGGCGTGTCTCGTATGCGAGACGCTCGGCGCGACGCGCCGGTACGACTCGGTCCTCGCGTCCATGATCGGAGCGACGGCGTGCCTGATCTTCGCGACGGGCTACCTGGCGCCGAGTTGGGCGCTGCTCGCCATCGCGCCGCTGATCGGCCTGATCGGCGCCCTCCCGATGATCGCGGAGATCCTCGGCTGGCGCGCGGCGCCGCCGGTCGCTGAGCTGATCCCGGCGGCGGAGCGGGCGCCGCGGGCGGCGCCGGTACCCGTCGCGGTGGACCAGACGGATGCCGTGGCGTCACACGGGTTCGACGGCCACTGGTTCGTCCTGCGCCTGATCCCGACCTACGACGACACCAATTCGGTCGGGAACGTCTATTTCGCCAACTACGTCCGCTGGGTCGGCAAGGCGCGCGAGCTGTTCTTCAACATCTGCATGCCGAATTTCGACCTGAAATCGACGGACTTCTACATCCTGACAAAGTCCTTCCATCACGATTTTCGCCGAGAGGCGATGGAGTTCGAGCCTGTCACGGTCCGGATCTCGATCGCGAGCCACAACCGGAAATTCGTGACCCTGGCGCACGAGATCCACAGCGAGGTCAACGGGCTGCTCGGGCGGGGTGAACAGTCGCTGATGTTCGTGGACACCGTCCACTATCGGCCCCTCGATATCCCGCGGACCATCATCGAGGGCTTCCTGCCGTACTGGCCGAAGACGTCTCCGCACGCCGTCGCGGGTGGGGGCGGCCCGACCGAGGTCGCGCCCCTCGGCGTCTGAGGCCGACTCACGCCGCCCGGACCGCCGCCGGGAGGAGCTGACGGCTGCGCGCCAGCGCCGCGGCCTGCTCGGCCGGCAGCGGCTTGCTGAACAGGTAGCCCTGGAATTCGTGGCAGCCCTGCTCCAGCAGGCAGGCGCGCTGCGCGTCCGTCTCCACGCCCTCGGCGGTGATGGTCATGTCGAGGCTCGTCGCCATGTCGATGATCGCGCTCACGATCGCCGCCGCGCCGCGCTCCTGCGGCAGGTCCCGGACGAAGCTCTGGTCGATCTTGATCTTGTCGAAGGCGATCCGGCGCAGGTAGCTCAAGCTCGAATAGCCGGTTCCGAAATCGTCGAGCGACAGCCGCACGCCCATCTCGCGCAGCTTCGAGAGCGTGGCGTTGATCGCCGGCGTGGCCTCCAGGAACACCGACTCGGTCACCTCGAGCTCCAGGCGCGCGGCGGCCAGCCCGCTCGTGCGCAGGGCGGACCGGACGAGCTGGGTCAGGTCCGAGTGCCGGAACTGCCGCGGGGACAGGTTGACGGCGATGCGGACATCCCCCGGCCAGCCGGCCGCGATCCGGCATGCCTCCCGCAGGATCCACTCGCCCAGCGGTATGATCACCCCGGTCTCCTCGGCGAGGGGGATGAACTCGCCGGGCGAGACGAAGCCGCGCACCGGGTGCTTCCACCGGATCAGCGCCTCGAAGCCGCGCACGCGGCACTCCTTGGCCGCCACGATCGGCTGGAAGTAGAGGACGAACTCGTCCCGATCGAGGGCGCCCCGCAGATCGGCCGTCAGGGCGCGGCGGGCCTCGATCCGCTCGTCCATCTCGGCCTCGTAGAAGCGGTAGCCGTTCCGGCCCTCGCTCTTCATGCGGTAGAGCGCGAGATCGGCGCGCCGCATGATCTCCTGGCAACCGTCCTGCGGAGCGATCGCGATCCCGATGCTGACGCTGACGGTCAGCCGGATGCCGTCGATGGTGAACGGCGACGCGAGCGCCTCCACGATGCCGTTGGCGAGCGCCTCGATCGCGTGCAGGTCCCGGGCGCTCCGGCCGGTGGCGAGGACCGCGAACTCGTCGCCCGCGAGGCGGGCGAGCTGGACATCGGAGGCCTCGAAGCTCCGGAGCCGCTCGGCGACCGACTTCAGGAGCTTGTCGCCGGCCGCGTGGCCGAACGTGTCGTTGACGCTCTTGAACTCGTCGAGGTCGAGGGCCAGCACGGCGAACCGATCGCCCTGCGCGAGCCGTTCCCGCGCCGCTTCCTGGAGCTGGTGGAACAGGACCCGGTTGGGCAGATCCGTCAGGGAATCGTGCAGGGCGAGATAGGACAGGCGCTCCTCGGAGCGCCGCTTCTCCGTCACGTCCGAGCCGACGCCGCGGTAACCCGAGAAGGCGCCGGCCCGGTCGAAGGTCGGCTTCCCGCTGAGGCACCAGGTCCGCCGCTCGCCGGCGATATCGAGCTGCAGGTGCAGGTTCCGGAAAGCCCGCCGCTCGGCGATGCAGCTCCAGAGGGTGGTGCTCGAGTGGCTCCTGGGCGGCGCCACCGGCGGCAGCAGCAGCCGCTCCAGCGGCAGGCCCATCAGCTGGCGCTCGGAGGATCCGGCGACCTCGATCAGGCGCGGCGAGACGTGCTGGAGGCGCAGGTCGGCATCGGTCTCCCAGAGCCAGTCGCTCGCGCTCTCCTCGAACTCGTTGAGCAGGAGGTGGGTGAACTCCTGCTGCCGTTCCAGCTCGATCTGCGCGATGACCCGCATCGTCAGGAGCCGGCTCAGATGCAGGATCGTGAAGCAGATGAAGATCGCGTAGAAGAACAGCAGGACCGCGACGTAGATGTAGAAGGCCTCCCCGGTCGTCGCGAGGGCGATGAACGAGCCGAGGATGATCAGGCCGGAATAGCCGATGGCGACCCGCGGCAGCACCGCCGCGCTCATGCCGGTCGCGATCAGGCCCGCGATGCTGGAGGCGATCAGCAGCCGCCCGTGCGCGTCGGCGCCGGAGAAGAGCATGACCGGGATGGAGGCCAGGAGAAACCCGTAGGCCTGCGCGGCCAGCACGACGCCCTGCACGAACGACGACGGCACCTGGAGCGGCTTGGGACGGGAGCGCCAGCGCCAGCACTGCTGGAGCGAGACCACCGCCAGCGGCAGGATGAGCGTTTCGAGACCGGCGAGATAGGCGCGATTGGCCGGGTTCCAGAACAGGTAGACGATGACCTGTACGACGCTGAGACTCACAAGAATCGTGAAGGGTACCAAGCGCAGCGCGACGTCCAGCTGCTCGACGCGGGCGCGCGCGCGAAGGTTCGCGTCGAGTGGATCCGCCTTGCGATCGGTATCGATCAGGAAAGAAATCAACATCTCGCGCGACGCAAACGCCTTCTGAAAAGCCTTTACGATCGAAAACTGGGGCTACGGCTGTTTAGATGCATACACGATCGCTCGCTTGCACAAGTACAAGTCGCTTGTAGGTTTATAACTCGTAAATATCGGGGCTGAGCCGGACGATGCGGCTCGCGTCGGCCGGTCGGCGGCGCTAAGAGGCGAGCGTGTACGGGTCGCGGCCCAGCCAGAGCCGTCCGCAGGGCCGAGCAGGATGAAGCAGACCATGCCGCGAACGCTGGGACTAAACCGCATCTTGGGCGGTGCGATCGGTGTCATCGCCCTGGTGTCGGTCCTCACCAGCGGCGCGGTCCTGATCACGGCCGATCAGCTGCGGGACGCGACCGATGCCCGGAGCCGGTCGAATCAGCTGATCCGCGCCCTCGACGGCTTCCGCGCGGCCATGCTCAATCAGGAGACCGGACTGCGCGGCTACCTGATCACCGGCCGCGACGGCAGCTTGGAGCCGTATCGCCTGGGTCGCCAGACGCTCGACGAGGCGATCGACAGGCTCAGAACTTTGATCGGCGAGGATCCCGAGCGGACGCGCCTTCTGGCCGACGCCGTGGCGGCGGCGCGCAGTTGGCAGACCGAGGTGGGCGAGGTCGCCGTCCGGATCGCGGCCGATCCGGCGAAGAGGGACGAGGCTGTCCACATCGAGGCGGACGGTCAGGGCAAGCGGCTGTTCGATACCTTCCGCGAGAAGCTCGCGGCCATCGAGGGCCTCGAAGGGGCGGTGCGGGCCGGGCTGGCCGAGCGCGTCGCGCGCGGCGAGCGCAACGAGGGCCTGGCCCTCTGGGGCGGCACGCTGATCACGCTGCTGATCTGCCTGGGCATCGGGGTCGCCATCAACCGCGTCGTCGTCCGGCCGCTGGTGGGGGTGATGGGCTTCGTGGGACGGGTCGGCGAGGGGGACCTGTCGAGCAAGCTCGATGTCCGCGCTGGCGGCGAAGTCGGCCGTCTGAGCACGACGCTGAACACGATGGTTGCGGGGCTGTCGGACCTGGCACGGACGAACCGCGCGGCGACGGCGGACCTGAACGCGGCGGCGGCGGAGATCCGGGCCTCGGCGCAGGAGCAGGCCGCCTCGGTCGAGCAGCAGTTCGCCGCGGTTC